>CAMTOS010000022.1 GCA_947074195.1 uncultured Bacteroides sp. | reverse complement strand
AAGACAGCAGATTTACAGTCTGCCCCATTTGGCCACTCTGGTATTTGCCCAATACAAAAATTAACTTTTGAGCCTCTTGTCGGATTCGAACCAACGACCCCGAGATTACAAATCACGTGCTCTGGCCAACTGAGCTAAAGAGGCATTACTCTAAAATACAACCGTTTCGTTCATATACCCGAGCGAAACGGCTGCAAATTTAGTTATTTATTTTATCCTCGCAAAACATTTGCGATTTTTTTATGGTCTGTGCAACTTTTCTTTGTATTTCAAAAGCTGTTTTTGCAAAGCATCTACGCTAATATCGACCGCTTCCTCGAAAGTATTGCAAATCTTGCTGGCGTAAAGCTCCCCATTGGGAACCAATATTTTAATTCCGGCTTCTTTATTTTCAGCCGTTTCTGGTTTTACAACCCTTAAAGACACCTCCACTTCTATTATATCTTCGTAATACTTTTCAAACTTAGACACTTTCTTTTGTACAAATGTTCTTAATTGTTCTGAAGCGTCAAAGTGAATAGATTGAATTCTGATTTCCATAAATACCTCCTTTTTTTAAGCTCTGGGATGAGCCTGTTTATAAACTTTTTTAAGTTCCTCAAAAGTGGTATGCGTGTAGATTTCAGTGGCAGCCAGACTACTGTGTCCCAAAAGCTCTTTTACAGCCCCGAGAGATGCATCATTGTTGAGCATCGCCGTTGCGAAAGAGTGCCTTAACACATGTGGACTGCGCTTCTTCAACGTTACCACCTTCGAAAGGTTTCGTTTCACAATTTTATAGACCAATTCGCTTGTCAGACTTCTTCCGTTTTCTCTTACAAAGAAAGCTTCAGATGTACCGACTTCGGCGTTTCGTATATCAACATAAGCCTGTATTGAACATTTTAATGCCTCACCAAAAGGTATCAGACGTTGCTTATTTCGTTTACCCGTGACCTTTATCAGGCTTGAGGCAAAATCAATATCACCGTCGTTCAGTCCGACTAACTCAGACAGACGCATACCGGTAAGGTAAAATGTTTCGAGAATCAACCGGTCACGAACACCCTTAAAACTCTGATCGAAATTAGAATCGTCGAGCAGACGATCCATATCGGCCTCTTTTACAAAGACCGGCAGAGGTTTACGTTTTTTCGGACCATTGATTTTCGCCATCGGATCGACCGTCAGATATTCTTTCTTCAAAAGATATTTAAAGAAAGACCTTAACGAACTCAGCTTCCGGTTTACAGACGAAGAGGTGTATCCCCTATCCATCAAGACAACAATCCATTCGCGGATAAGTTCAGGCGAAATCTCAAGCGGATCAAGCCTCTCTCCTTCTTCCTGATTATACGACAATACTGACGAAATATCATTCCGATAAGCATCAATTGTCTTTTCGGAATAATTTCGCTCGTATTTCAGATAATCAAGAAAAGCTTTGGTCAACATACAATCGCCACACAGCTATAAATTAATGCAACGAATATATGAAAAAGAATTCAATAATTCAAAGTGAATTACGAATATTATTCTTCTACTTGCTGAAGATGTTGAACATATACAGCATGTTCTTTCTTCAATCTCTTTACTACCGATGGCTTATCGAACTGTTGTCTCGCTCTCAATTCTTTAACGATACCGGTTTTCTCAAATTTTCTCTTGAACTTCTTCAGCGCTTTTTCGATGTTTTCGCCTTCTTTTACAGGTACTACAATCATTTCTTTTTAATTAAATGTTTACGGTTTTAAATTACGCAGTAAATTGCGCCGCAAAATTACGTATAGATTTTTAATAAACAAAAGAAACCAACAGAAAATAACTGATTAATAATACGTTAAAAATCAGTAATGGTTTTTCGCGCTAAAAGCGCTGATTCCCTTGATATAAGCCTTCAGGCCGCTATAACAGCACATCGCCTGTCACTCCATCTGCCCGATTCTGCCTGCACAATAAATTTATCAAACAAGATTTTATCACTTTTGTTTTAGGTGTTTAAGATTTTCCATGCGGCTGAATCGGGAGTTATTTCTATAAAATGCAGCCTTAGAGATAGCTGCACAACACCTTTTTCAACCCCTTTTGCCAGCAATAGCTCCCTGGTTTGCCGGCAAGCGTTCGCCAGCACGCCGGATAGCGCTTGCTGGCGAGCCGGCAACAGCTTACCAGTAATGCCGCAAAGAGAGGGCATTTTTCTGTCGCCTTATTTTATAAAACATCTTTTATGCGCGTCATTATTTTCTGCATTTCACAATAAAATGATTTATCTTTGAGGGGTAAGTAAACTATAACAAAAAACTGATATACAGATGAAAGAGGAGATTAAAAAAAGAATAGATGCATTGCGTCAGCGCATGAAGTCGCTGCATCTTGATGCTTTTATCATTCCAAGTACCGACCCGCATATGAGCGAGTATGTGGCGCAGCACTGGAAAGTTCGCGAATGGATTTCGGGCTTTACGGGCTCGGCAGGTACGGTTGTGATTACGCAGAATTGTGCAGGTTTGTGGACGGACTCCCGCTATTTTATTCAGGCGGCCGAGCAACTGGACGGTACGGGAATTGAACTTTTTAAAGAGATGCTTCCCGAGACGCCGTCGATTTCTGAATTTCTTTGCAACAAACTGCAGACTTGTGCCGTAGTGGGCATCGACGGCCGAATGTTTTCGGTTTCGCAGTTCGAATCGCTCAGAAAAGAGCTTGAACCGGCTGCCATCCAGATAGAGAGCAATACCGATATTATAGATGAGGTTTGGAAAGACCGTCCTTCGCTGCCACTAACGCCTCCTTTTATTTACGATCTCAGATTTGCAGGAAAGAGTTGTGCCGATAAACTGAAAGAGATTCGCAGCGCACTGTCAGCGCAGAGTGCCGATAGCATTTTTATCTCTGCACTCGATGAAATTGCCTGGACGCTGAATCTCCGCGGCAGTGATATTGCCTGCAATCCGGTGTTCATCAGTTATCTGCTAATAACCGCAGATGATGCAACCCTCTTTATCGATCCTGCCAAAATGACAACGGGAATTGCGGATTATCTGCAACAATCGGGCGTTAAACATCTGCCTTATGCTGAGACAGCGCACCATTTATCGACACTGAAAGTAAAACATTTGCTGATTCAACCGGCAAAAACCAATTATACCATGTATTCGGCTATCTCGCCAGATTGCGGTTTGATCTTTGCCGATTCGCCTGTGGCTTTATTAAAATCGATTCGCAATGCCACTGAAATTGAAGGTGTGCATCAGGCGATGATTCGCGATGGTGTGGCGATGGTTCGCTTCCTGAAGTGGCTGGAAGAGAATGTGGCATCGGGCAAGGAAAGCGAACTGAGCATTACGGCGAAGTTAGAGGAGTTCCGCAAGGAAGGGGCGCTCTTTATGGGCGATAGCTTCGACACGATTGCGGGTTATGGTCCGCATGCGGCGATTGTTCACTATTCGGCCACACCTGAAAGCAACTCTACCCTGCTGCCAAAGGGTTTCCTTTTGCTCGATTCGGGTGCGCAGTATCTTGACGGCACAACGGATATTACCCGCACAATTGCGCTTGGCGAACTTACCGACGAGGAGAAAAGGGATTATACGCTGGTATTGAAAGGTCACATTGCGCTGGCCATGGCTTGCTTCCCTGCCGGAACACGCGGAGCTCAGCTGGATGTACTGGCGCGTATGCCACTGTGGCAGCATAAAATGAACTACCTGCATGGCACGGGTCATGGTATCGGTCACTTTATGAATGTACACGAGGGTCCGCAGAGTATTCGTATGAACGAGAATCCGGTAGCGCTTCAACCAGGTATGGTGACTTCTAACGAACCCGGAGTTTACAAGGGTGGCAGTCATGGTATCCGTATCGAGAACCTTATTCTGACTTGCAAAGATGGCGAGGGTATGTATGGCGATTATTACAATTTCGAGACGCTGACGTTATGCCCTATCTGCACAAAAGCAGTGATTGCCGACTGGCTGACTGAGAATGAGCGTGTATGGTTAAACAATTATCATCGCGAGGTGTTTGATAAAATTGCGCCACAATTAAATAAGGAAGAGCAGGAGTGGTTGTCTAAAGCGACTATGGCTATTTAAAAAGATGTTTATTTAAAAATCAATATGGCTTTAATAAGATCAGTAAGGGGGTTTACCCCGAAAATCGGCAAGGACTGTTTTCTGGCCGAGAATGCCGTGATTATTGGCGATGTTGTGATTGGCGACGATTGCAGCATTTGGTACAGCACGGTTCTGAGGGGAGATGTGAATTCTATTCGCATCGGTAATAATGTAAATATTCAGGATGGCAGTGTGCTGCATACGCTATATCAGAAATCGACCATTGAAATTGGCGATAATGTATCGATCGGACACAATGTGACCATTCACGGAGCAGCCATTCGCGACTATGCGCTTATCGGCATGGGTTCGACGGTGCTGGATGGTGTTGTAGTAGGCGAAGGTGCCATTGTAGCAGCGGGTTCGCTGGTGCTGAGCAATACGATTATCGACCCCGGAACGGTTTGGGGCGGTGTGCCTGCAAAGTTCATCAAGCAGGTTGATCCGGCTCAATCGAAAGAGTTAAACGAGAAGATCGCTCACAATTATAAGATGTATGCTTCGTGGTATAAAGATGAAGCGGGTACGCCTGTAGAATAAATACATACTTATATATAAGGAGATCACCCTTTCAGTCTTTGCAAGGTAAGCATCGACTGAAAGGGTGATTTTATTTTATACCGCTGCGAATAAGTTCAGACCATCGGTTCTTTATCGAAAATAAAAATGCGGATAAACAGGTTGTGAAGAAGCTTGTCGTGCTCTTGCCTGATCTGCGTAGTCAATTCTTTCGAAGCATCAAGCCTCTCTTTAATTTCGCGCACGGAGTCAATAGTATTCTCCTGATCTTCAGGAGTGATCTCCGTGGAGGTATCGTTCAGAAAGTGTCTGATCTGAACATCGCTGTTGCCCTGAGCCACAGATTGCATAAACTTATCTTTCTGATCATTGCTTAAATGATATTTATAGGCCAGTATCTGCCACATTTCGTCCATCGCATTCTCGTAGTTATAACTCTCCTGCCGATATTGGTTATGCAGGTTGTCATGGCGATTATTAAACTGAAATGACAGGAATATCATATACAGAACGAATAAAACAAACAGGATGAAACAGAAGATGGCAAGTGTCATAAACCGTGTATTAATGGTGAAACTTCTTATATAAAAAAGATGTTGCAATAATATAATGCAACATCCTTCTATATCTATTAACCATTAACCGGGGTTAAAAGTTTATGATCGACAATATTTTATCGGTAGCACCGGCATGACTGGTGACATAATAGCCGGCATTCAGTCCTGTTTCTCGAAGGAAACCTTCATGGGTAAACATTTTCTGAAGCAGTTCTTCCAGTTCCTGATAGTTATTAATGCTATATGCACCTTTGGCCTCGATCAGTCCGATAGCTTCCATGAACTTATGATACTTTGGTCCGAAAATAACCGGAATACCATAAACGGCCGCTTCGAGTGTGTTGTGAATACCTACTCCGAAACCACCACCAATATAGGCAATATCACCATAACGGTAAATGGAAGAAAGCAGACCAATGCAGTCGATAATCATACAATCGGCTTTCTCAACATTCTTATCTGTGGCCTTGGTGTAACGCACATACGGACGTTTCAGCTTATCGATAATCTCCACCAGGTGACTTTCGTCGGTCACATGCGGTGCAATGATAAGTTTCATCTCCGGATGGGTATTGAAATATTCGATAAACAAATCTTCATCGGGTTGCCATGAACTTCCGGCAATGAACACCATCGAATCGCCTTTGAACTTCTGGATAAGCGGAAGATCTTTGGCTTCATCACGAATCTGCAGTACACGGTCGAAACGAGTATCGCCTACGACCGAAACCCGGTTGATGCCGATAGCAGAAAGGTAACGTTTGGAGGCTTCGTTCTGAACGAACAGATAATCGAAATCTTTCAGTACATCACGGTATGTCCCGCCATACCACTTAAAGAAAATCTGATCGCGACGGAAGATAGACGATACACTGTAAACAGGAATGTGTCGCTTATGCAATTCATCGAGATAGTTCTTCCAGAATTCGTATTTAATAAAGAAGGCCATGCATGGATTCACAATGCTAATGAACTTCTTTACATTGCGGGGTTTATCGAAAGGCAGATAGCAAACGACATCGGCACCCCTGTAGTTCTTGCGCACTTCATAGCCCGAAGGCGAAAAAAAGGTGAGCAGAATTCTATAACCGGGATGCTCAGCACGTATTCTCTCCATGAGCGGACGGCCTTGTTCGAATTCGCCAAGAGAGGCGGCATGGAACCAGATATAAGGTACACCCTTCTCTATCTGCTGTCGTAGCAGACTATAAGCCACCCAATGCCCCTTCATCATTTTGCGGGGTTTACGGCTGAAAGGTGCAGCCAGATGCACGGCCACATCATAAAGATTAATGGCTAAGTCGTATAGCATATGTTGCGTCAGATTATTTTAGTACCTCAACCGCACGTTTGAGGCGGGCAATCGTTTCTTCTTTACCAATGATCGATGAGATATCGAACATATGTGGTCCTTTACCTTCGCCTACAAGTGCAAGACGGAAGGCATTCATAATGTTACCGGTGTGGTATCCGTTTTCGGCAATCCAGGCCATTACAGCTGTTTCCTGGTTTTGCGGACTGAAATCCTCAAGACCGTTCAGGAATTCGGCAAGGGCTGTCATGCATACACCCGAGTCTTCTTTCCAGCGTTTTTTAGCTGTCTTTTCATCATAGCTTGTTGGTGCCACGAAGAAGAAACCGGCAGCATCCCAAAGTTCGCGAACAAAATTGATACGGTCTTTCATCAGACCAACAACTGTCACAACTTTATCGAACGGAGCTTCTACGCCATGTTCTTTCAACACAGGCAAGAATAGTTCAGCAATCGCTTCATTGGATTTCTGCTGAATATAGATATGGTTAAACCAGATGCCTTTCTTATAGTCGAACTTCGCACCCGATTTACTACAACGTTTTAAATCGAATAGTTTTACCATTTCATCAAGCGACATCACTTCCTGATCATTGCCCGGATTCCAGCCTAAAAGAGCAAGGAAATTAAGCACCGCTTCAGGTAAATAACCCGCTTCGCGATAACCTGAAGAGATTTCTCCGGTTTTAGGATCTTTCCATTGCAAAGGGAATACAGGGAAACCTAAGCGGTCGCCATCACGCTTGCTTAGTTTACCGTTACCTTCAGGTTTAAGCAGAAGTGGCAAGTGAGCAAAGGCAGGCATGGTATCTTCCCAACCGAAAGCACGATAAAGAAGAACATGCAGTGGTGCAGAAGGCAACCACTCTTCACCACGGATAACATGAGACACTTCCATCAGGTGGTCGTCTACAATGTTTGCCAAATGGTAGGTAGGAAGTTCATCAGCCGATTTATAAAGAACTTTATCATCGAGAACAGTAGAGTTGATGATCACTTCTCCGCGAATCAAATCGTTTACCACGACATTTTCATTAGGCTCAATCTTGATACGAACCACGTACTGATTTCCGGCAGCGATAAGTGCATCAACTTCTTCTTTAGGCAAAGTAAGTGAGTTGCGCATCATGGTGCGGGTCGAAGCATCGTACTGGAAATTCGAGATTTCAGCACGCTTGGCATCCAGTTCTTCGGGCGTATCGAAAGCGATATAGGCCTTATCTGCCTCAAGAAGTTGCTCTACGTATTTCTTATAAATAGCCTTACGCTCAGACTGACGGTAAGGGCCATGGTCTCCACCAAAGCTCACACCTTCGTCGAAAGGTATTCCCAGCCATTTAAATGATTCGAGGATGTACTCTTCGGCACCGGGAACAAAACGATTCGAGTCGGTATCTTCAATACGAAAAATCATTTGACCACCGTGCTGACGCGCGAACAGATAGTTATATAATGCGGTACGCACACCGCCAATGTGTAATGCACCTGTTGGACTCGGCGCAAAACGAACTCTTACTTTTCTTTCTGACATAGGTTGAATAATAGGTAAAAACCGGCACAAAATTAAGGCATTTATAGGATAAAATGAAGAAAACACCCTTTTTTCATGCCTCAGTCGCCATAAATTAGCATTTTACACCTTATTATAAGATTTACAAAGAGAAGTAAATGTTTGATATCAGCTTTTACCTAAGCGGCGCGAGAAAGAAGGAGGAACTCCCGTGCGATTCTTAAAATACCGGCCAAGGATGGACTGATCGGGGAAGTTCATCAGTACGGCAATCTCTTTAATGCTCATCTTCTCGCGACCGAGATATTGTTTAATCTGCAACACTGTAATGATCTCTATCCATTTAATGGCAGTCTTTCCGGAAAGCTTCTTTATCAGCACAGAGAAATGCCCCGGCGACAGATGTTGCTGGGCGGCATAAAAGGCAACTGTGCGTTGGGTATGGCAGTTGCGAAACAGGGAAATAATAAATGCATTGAAGATTCTGTCTTCCCTATTTTGAGGGACTTCGGCCAATGGAGAGTTTTTGAAGTAGATATTCAGTATCTCATAACACAAAGCACCGGATAGTGATTCTATCAGTTTAGCAAACAGGAAAGCGGAATCGACATACTCAGCCGAATCGGAAACCCGCTTATCAATCGAGGCAATCAGTTCACTGACTTTTGAATATTGCACAATACTGGCTTTCACACATGGATTATCACGGATAAACAACCTTTTGCGGATAGATATTTCTGAGAGAATGGAAAATAAGGCATCTATTTCCGACTCGAGGACAAAACCATCCCAGTCATCACTCTTTTCAATAATTTGGATCAGGGTAAATGGAGTATAAGAGAAGATGGTATATGCATCGATAATGTAATGTCTGCCACTATAAGCGACTTTAGCATAGCCTGTTTTGCAAACAAAGGAACCATATTTTTCCCGGGAAATAACAGATGTGTTAAGTTCAAGCTGACTTAATCTGGAAACAGAGATTAATTGTTCATTCATAGAGTCGGTCTTAAGCATTTAATGGTTTTCTGCAAGTTAATAAAAAAACACATATGCCGTGGAAATTGCACAATAAAAGACGAAAATAACCCTCTTACAGAGAAACTTACTGGCGTAATTTTTTTAATTAATTCATCATCCCCAAATTACAACCATGCAAAAGATTAAAGTTCACATATTAAGATGCGATACTGTCATGGTCAACGATACAGGCTGGCATACAGATGTCCGTACCGACATGAAGAAGTATCTGGGGCCCGTGCTTTACTCAATCAACAAAGCGTTGCTGCCCGAGGGCGAAGCCATCCATGAGCAACTAAAAGCACTTGGATATAAATCATCGGATATTGATTATCTGCTACTTTCGCACTTGGACTGTGATCATGTGAGCGGTTTAAAGCTGGTTGCCGATGCAAAGAATATCCTTGTATCAGAGAAAGAATTATAAGGTGCAAAGGGTTCGCTATTCAGATACAACAGTCACATGTGGGAAGGCATCAATCTGAAAAAATTAAATTTCAAACCTTCTGGTATATGCCTTAAAAAGCTTTCATACGATTTATTCAATGATGGCTCAGTTCAACTTATAGAAACGTCGGGTCACAGCAAAGAAATGTTTGTTACCCGCATAAAGAACAATGATGCGTTTATGATGATTGCTGCCGACTGTGGCTATGCCCGAAAGTCGTGGAAACAAAACATTCTTCCGGGAGTAGTTGAGAGCAAACCGGACTTGAAGCAATCATTGGAATGGATGAGAGAGCAGACCTCTTTACCTTATTGTATTGGTGGATATGCTTCACATGACAGCGATATAAAACAGCAAACAATTGAGTTTTAGTTAAATATTTTAGCCCTTTATCAGAAGATAGTTATCGCTATAAGTGTGTTTTTACGCCTTTTTTTGTAATTTGCGCAAAAAATAGAGTTTTATGGGTTACAGCAAGCGTAAAAAGAGCATACCATATAAAAATATTATTTTCAAATTCTCCATATTTGTCATCACTGTTGCAGTGATAGTTTACTTCTTACCCCGCGAAGCGAAATTCAATTATCAGTTCGATATCAACAAACCCTGGAAGTATAGTCAGCTGATGGCTACATTCGACTTTCCTATCTTCAAGGATGACGGGGTGATTAAACGCGAACAGGATAGTTTGATGCAATCGTTCCGTCCCTACTACAATCTGAATAAGGATGTGGAGAAGGAAGCAATGGATAAACTCCGGAAGGGTTATCAGAGTAACCTTAAGAAGCTTTTGCCATCGAGCGATTATCTGCAGTATCTGGAACATACATTAAAGGAGATATATAGTCGAGGTGTGATTTCAAACAATAATGCAATTACACTCGAGAATGACAGTACCACGGAGATCCGCGTCGTGGAGAACCGTGATTCTAAGAATGAGGCGGTCAGGAATCTGTTTACCGCAAAGAGAGCTTACGAATATTTGCTTAACGCAGACTCGGTTTACTACAGGCCCGAAATTCTGCGGCAGTGTAATCTTAGTGATCTCATCACTCCTAACCTGACTTATGATTCAGAGCGTTCGTTATCGGCCAAGGATGATATGCTACGTAATTATTCATGGGCCAGCGGAGGTATTCTAAGTGGTCAGAAGATTATTGACCGTGGCGAGATTGTGAGTCCGGAGAAGTACAGAATACTGGAATCATTAAAGCGTGAGTCTATTCAGCGCAGCGAGACTTCCGGACAACGTCGCCTTATTCTTACCGGACAAATACTTCTGGTGGGTATCTTTATCTTCTTCCTGATGCTTTATATAGAGATTTTCCGGAAGGAATTCTTCAAACACCGGGGAGCGTTACTACTGATATTCTCGCTTGTTGTCATCTATTGTATCAGCACGTCACTGATTGCCGAACGTACGGTGATCAATATTAACATTCTGCCCTTTGCCATGATGGCAATTGCGGTACGTGTCTTTCTCGACTCCCGCACAGCTTTCTTGTCGTACATCATGACGATACTGATTTGCTCTATCAACCTGCGTTTGCCCCATGAGTTTATACTGGTTCAGCTGGCGGCAGGTATGGCAGCCATATTCAGTCTGCGCGAATTGTCCGAACGCTCTCAGCTGTTCCGCACGGCCATTATTGTAGCGGTGACTTACATGATTACCTATCTGGCTTTCGAACTGATAACCGAGAATGATTTCTCGAAGATGAACGGACGAATCTATATCTACTTTATTATAAACGGGATATTACTACTGTTCGCCTACCCATTGCTGTTCTTGCTGGAAAAACTCTTCGGCTTTACATCGAATGTGACGCTGGTAGAGCTTTCGAATATCAATAATCCATTGTTGCGCCAGATGGCCGAGACAGTTCCTGGAACATTCCAGCATTCCATGCAGGTGGCTAATCTTGCTGCCGAAGCAGCGAATCGTATCGGGGCAAAGAGTCAATTGGTACGTACCGGTGCGCTGTATCATGATATCGGAAAGATGGAAAACCCTGCGTTCTTTACCGAGAACCAGTCGGGTGGAGTAAACCCACATAAGAGTCTGAACTATGAGCAGAGCGCGCAAGTCGTGATCAATCATGTGAACGATGGGGTGAAGCTGGCCGATAAGCATAATCTGCCGAGTGTGATTAAAGACTTTATCACCACACATCACGGACACGGGAAGACCAAATATTTCCTTATCTCCTGGATGAACGAGCATCCCGGGGAAACACCCGATGAAGAGAAATTTACCTACCCCGGCGTGAATCCTTACTCAAAGGAAACAGCTATATTAATGATGGCCGATGCCGTAGAAGCTGCTTCGCGCAGTCTTTCAGAATACACCGAAGAGAGTATTAGTGAACTGGTAGACCGAATTATCGATGCTCAAGTGGCTGATGGTTATTTCAAGAGCTGCCCTATTACCTTTAAAGATATAGAAGATATTAAAGCGGCATTCAAGGATAAACTGAAGATTATACATCATACCCGCATCAGTTATCCGGAGCTAAAAAAATAGGCAGGTATTTATCTACCCGCCATAAACAAGAAAAGGCAGAGCGTTATTCAACGCTACTGCCTTTTTCTTTATCTTACTTAATAACCTTTTGCTTAGCCTACAATGCTCAAAGTATCAGATGCAATCAACAACTCTTCGTCAGTTGGGATAACACATACAGTTACTTTAGAATCGTCTGTAGAGATGATAGCTTCTTTACCGCGAACGTTGTTCTTAGCGTCATCGATTTTCACACCCATGTACTCAAGACCTTCGCAAGCACCTGAACGGCAAGTAGCCTGGTTTTCACCAACACCACCAGT
This sequence comes from uncultured Bacteroides sp., assembly GCA_947074195.1. Lineage (GTDB taxonomy): Bacteria > Bacteroidota > Bacteroidia > Bacteroidales > Bacteroidaceae > Bacteroides. Next base: position 23,530 of record CAMTOS010000022.1, on the reverse strand, counting down.
GAACAGGATGATGTCTACACCGCCCATAGCAGCAGCATAAGCACCGATATATTTCTTAATACGGTAGTCGTACATGTCGTCAGCAAGGATAGCCATGTGGTCAACACCTTCTGCTACAGCATCTTCAAGTTCGCGCATATCGCTTGATTTACCGAAAACGCCAAGTACACCACTTTTTGTATTCAACAATTTAGAAACGCCCGATGGAGTCAAGCCTTCTTTTTCCATGATGAATGTTACAGCACCAGCATCGATATCACCAGAACGAGTACCCATCATCAAACCTTCGAGTGGAGTAAGACCCATTGATGTATCTACTGATTTACCGTATTTAACTGCACAGATAGAACCACCGTTACCAATATGGCAAGTAATGATTTTCTTTTCTTCTGGTTTCACGCCAAGGAAATCGCATACACGTTGTGAAACGTAGCGGTGAGATGTTCCGTGGAAACCGTAACGGCGTACGCCATATTTTTTGTACAATTCGTAAGGAATTGCATAAAGATATGCATGCTCAGGCATAGTTTGGTGGAATGCTGTATCGAATACACCAACCTGAGGAACGTTAGGCATAATTTTAGTTACTGCATTTACACCTTTCAGGTTAGCAGGATTGTGTAGAGGAGCAAGATCGTTGCAAGCTGCGAAAGCATCAAGTACTTCCTGGTTCAGCAATACAGATTTGCTGAAACGCTCACCACCATGTACCATACGGTGACCTACAGCATCGATTTCGCTCAATGATTTCAATGCACCATATTCAGGGTGCACCAAAGTCTGCAAGATAAAGTCCACACCGATAGTGTGTTCAGGAATATCTTTTTCAATTACTTTCTTTTCACCGTTAGGCAAAGTAAACTTCAGGAAAGAGTCTTTCAAACCAAGTTTCTCAATTCCGCCCTGAGCGATTACTTCTTGCGTGTTCATCTCGAACAATTTGTACTTAATAGACGAACTACCACAGTTTAATACCAGAATCTTCATAATATAATCTTGCTTAATAATTTAATTTTGTTTTTTTGCTGCAATTGCCTGATTAGCTGTAATAGCGATCATGCGATATACGTCTTCGATTGAACATCCGCGAGACAAGTCGTTTACCGGACGGGCAATACCCTGAAGGATTGGACCAACTGCGTCAGCGTGACCAAGGCGTTGTACCAGTTTATAAGAGATGTTACCTACCTCAAGGTTAGGAACGATCAATACATTTGCATGACCAGCAACAGTTGAACCCGGAGCTTTGCTTGCGCCGATTTCAGGAACCAATGCAGCATCAGCCTGAAGTTCACCATCCAATGAAAGAGTCGGATCAAGTTCTTTAGCGATTTTTACTGCTTCGATTACTTTATCAACAGCAGGACTTTTTGCAGAACCTTTTGTAGAGAAGCTCAACAATGCTACTTGAGGATCTTCGATGCCTACCACAGCTTTAGCAGTCTGTGCAGTACATACAGCGATCTGTGCCAATTGTTCAGCAGTAGGATCCGGAGTTACAGCAACGTCACCCATTACAAGGATACCGTTCTGACCGAACTCAGGAGCATGAGTTAACAATAACATTGCACCCGATACTACAGTGATACCAGGAACAGTCTTGATAATTTGCAATGCAGGACGTAATACGTCACCGGTAGTGTTTTGTGCACCAGCCAACTGACCATCTGCATCGCCTGCTTTAATAATTAAACAACCCAGGTAAAGAGGATTTTCGACCAAAGTAGCAGCTTGTTCTTCTGTCATACCTTTCGCTTTACGCAAATCGAAAAGCAACTGAGCATATTCTGCTTTTTTAGGATGATTAGTCGGGTCGATGATCGTCGCCTTCTTAATGTTTCCTAAACCCCATTTCGTTGCAGCATCCTGGATTTCCTGTGGATTACCCAATAAGATCAGGTCAGCTACTTCATCTGTTAAAATCTGGTTGGCAGCTTTCAGAGTTCTTTCTTCTGTTCCTTCTGGAAGAACAATACGTTGGCGGTCAGCTTTGGCGCGCTCAACAATCGAATTGATTAATTTAAGCATATCAATTATTTATTGTAGTATGATTTCAGGGATTTGATTTGTTAATCGTGTGCAAAAGTATAGTTTTTTGCTATATCTACATTGCAAAATCACTATTTTTTTATCAATAACGTGCGCTTACTACATAATTTAACATTCTTGTATTGTTTTCGCACACGATACCTTTCTGACAAAGATGCAAAGACTTCTTAAAGAACATTCTACTTAAAAAAATAGTTTAAAAAAGAAGTATGGTATGCAACATACTACGAGGCTAATTTCTAACTTTGTCTCTTCCTATTTATAATAACCCTCAGTACATATATTTTTATGATACTTCAATGTGCCATACTCTTTGGCTGCCTTGCACTGGGCGAACTGATTGTTTATCTCACCGGAATCAAACTTCCTTCGAGCATCATCGGCATGCTGCTGCTTACATTCTTTTTAAAGACAGGTGTTGTGAAACTGAACTGGGTTCAGGGCATTTCCGACTTCCTGGTAAAGAACCTTGGCTTCTTTTTTGTGCCGCCTGGTGTAGCTCTCATGCTTTATTTCGATATTATCAAAGCCGAACTGCTGCCTATCGTTGTGGCTACAGTCGTTAGTACCATACTCGTTCTGGTTGTTACCGGATGGGTTCACCAATTAACACGCCGCATCAAATGAATTATTTAGAAAACGAATTCTTCCTGCTCGCACTCACCTTCGGACTCTTTTTCTTTGCGAAGAAGTTGCAGCAGCGCACCGGCGTTCTTTTACTGAACCCTATCCTGATTACCATTGCCCTGCTCATCATTTTCCTGAAAAGCACGGGCATCACCTACGAAACTTACAGTCAGGGTGGCAAACTCATTGAGTTCTGGCTAAAACCTGCCGTGGTGGCTCTTGGTGTTCCGCTTTATCTGCAGTTAGAAAAGATAAAGAAACAGCTCTTGCCTATTTTGCTGTCACAGCTGGCCGGATGCGTTGTGGGTGTTTGCTCTGTCGTGCTTATTGCCAAATGGATGGGAGCATCGCAAGAGGTGATTCTCTCGCTGGCGCCAAAATCGGTGACTACGCCTATCGCCATGGAGGTATCGCAAAGTATCGGTGGTATTCCATCGCTTACTGCTGCTGTGGTGGTTTGCGTGGGCTTACTGGGTGCGGTGCTCGGTTTTAAAACGATGCAGATTATGAAAGTAGACAGTCCGATTGCGCAAGGCTTATCCATGGGTACTGCCTCACATGCTGTTGGTACATCGGCCGCAATGGAAGTGAGCAGCAAATACGGAGCGTATGCCAGTCTGGGACTGACGCTTAACGGCATCTTTACCGCCATTCTTACGCCGGTAATCCTGCAGCTTTTGGGCATTCTTTAAACAATCGCCCCAATTTCAGGTTTATATTATATATTTCTATCAAAAGAACTAACATATTTATGATTGAATTCAAGGATATCACAATACAGGATAAAGACATTATCACCTCATATACATTGAACAGCCGCAGACGAAATTGCGATTTATCTTTTTCAAATCTGTGCAGCTGGCGTTTTCTTTATCAGACTAAATATGCCATTATCGATGGTTTTCTCATTCTGAAATTCTGGGTTGAGGGCGAACCTGCTTACATGATGCCGATCGGTCACGGAGATTTGAAGGCCACCGTTAAGCTAATGATTGCAGATGCCTGCGCCAGTGGCAGTAAATTCAGACTGCTTGGGGTCAGCTCATTTATGAAGGCCGACTTAGAAGAGCATCTTCCCGGAGTTTTTGAATTTACCTCCGATCGCGATTATACGGATTATATCTATGCGCGCACCGATCTTGCCACATTAAAAGGCAAAAAGTTTCAGTCGAAAAGAAATCATATCAATAAGTTTAAGAACACTTATCCCAACTATACATACAGCGAACTCCGCACGGAGCACATTCCAGAGTGCCTGGCGCTGGAAGAAGAATGGTGCCGGGCGAACAATTGCGACCAGAATGTTGGGATGGGCAGCGAACGCGAGGCACTGATTTATGCACTGAACCATTACGGGGAACTTGGTCTTAACGGAGGTATTCTGCACGTAGATGGTAAAATTGCCGCCTTTACTTTTGGTATGCCGATAAACCAGACGCATTTTGGAGTGCACATCGAGAAAGCCGACACCAACATAGAAGGTGCTTATACTATGATTAATTATGAATTTGCCAATCAGATTCCCGAGAAATACGAATTTATTAATCGCGAAGAAGATCTTGGACTCGAAGGGCTGCGCAAAGCGAAGCTATCTTACCATCCGGTGATGTTGCTTGAAAAGCATATGGCTTGTCTGAAAGAAAATCCGTGCGAAATGATTAAATGGTAATAGGTGATGAAAGAGGAAGTGAGAAAACTATGGAAGCTTTGTTTTGGCGACAGTGAAGAGTTTATGGACATCTATTTCGCTAAACGCTACTCCGATGAACGCAATATTGCTATTGCCGAAGATGGTCGTATTGTTTCTGCACTTCAGCTTATTCCCTACCCCATGCAGTTTGGCAAAAGCACGATTTCCACGTCTTACATCTCCGGTGTTTGCACACATCCAGATTACCGTAACAAAGGAGTTGGCAAGCAACTGATGCAGCTTTCGTTAGAGAAGATGTTTGCCGATGATATTGCACTTGGCACACTTATTCCGGCCGAAGGCTGGCTAGCCGGTTATTACCGGAAAATGGGGTTTGAGTTTGTGTTCGATTATTCGACTATCCCTGTAAAATCTGAGAAGAATATTCAAACTGAAGCTATACATATATACACGTATGAGCATCATTTCGAAGAAGTTTACCGCTACTTCGATAAAAAGCAGCGTGAAAGAAGTTTCGCCTTGCTGCATACGGCCGATGATCTGAACGCGGTACTCGATGATCTTCAGCTGAGCGGTGGCCAATTGTTTATTGCCTCTAAAGAAGGAAAGATCAGCGGACTGGCGTTCTGTGTTTCCAAAGAAGAAAACACAGAGATTATCGAGTTCTTTGCCGATGATACGGAAACCGAAGAGAATCTACTTTTATATATCGGTAAAAACTACGCCCCTGCTCCGGTTTTACGATTATGTCCTGTAAGCAACAACGGGAATTCACCGCACATTCATTTGGGCATGGCAAGAATTATTCATGCCGAAGCCTTTCTCAAAGCCTATGCCGAAACTTTCCCTGCTTATAGCGGTAATTTCTATATTTCTGACAAACAGCTTCCTGCCAACAATGGTCATTATCATCTTGAAAACGGAAAATGCATAGTTTCATCAGAAACAATTTTAAGTCCATCCAATGTAACAGATATCCATCAGCTTACAGAAATCCTTCTGAAACCGCTTTTTCCCTATATGTCACTGATGATGAATTGATACTTTTCCGGCAATAGCTATCTAACGTGCTGGCAATAGCTTGCCGTCAGGCTGAGGACAGCTTGCTGATAAGCCGGCAACAGCTTGCCAGAACACCCGCGTTAACACACTAATTTACTGATATTTACACATCACCAAAAACACCATAATATCCTAACCTTTGCGTACTTTTATTCAATGCATTTCCTGCGTGCAGGGAATGCATGATCTCCAACTACTAAAAGCATATACTGATTTTTCCCGTTTTTTATCATTACCAAAGCATCTTTCAATAATATTAATAAATACGCGTTTGAAGCTATCGAGGGGCGATTTTATCGTGAAATGAACAAAATTCGGGCAATAACTGATAATCTAACACAAAACAGAGTCTAAAAGTATAAATATATTAATATTCTTTGAGCTATCTAAATTTTGGGTAGTACATTCTCCTGACTTCTATCGTTTTACCTATTTTTGCACTAATGTTTAAGAAAGAATTAAGAATATAATACAACACAGTTAAATCACAGAGTAAAATTTAATAAATAATAATGTACAAAACGATGACTAAACGACTGTTCTGATAGCTTCAAAATCAGAATAACTAAACATAATTCAAGAGAAAAAGAACGAGGTTAAAGAAATTGATATAAACACAAAAACGATCATCAACTTATAATGATGAGTATATAATTACTTCCTCAAATTTATTAGCAAACATTTTTTAGTACTTAAATGAGAAAGCAAATCTATTTGTTATTCTTGTTTGTGTTATTGGGAACCCAACTTGGATTCGCACAGGGCTTTACTGTGAAAGGTAACGTCATTTCGGGCGAAGACAAGGAACCCCTTATCGGGGTTTCGGTGGCACAAACAGGAAGTGCGCTGGGTGTAATTACCGACTATGATGGTAATTATACAATCAACATTGAAGGTGGCTCTGATGCTGTCTTAGTATTTTCATACATTGGAATGGAGTCGCAGGAACACCGCGTATCGGCACAAACCGGAACTCTGAATGTAGTGTTACAACCTAACTCGGAAATGATTGACGAAGTGGTTGTTGTGGCCTACGGGGTGAGAAAGAAAGGTACGATTGCCGGTTCGGTATCCACGGTAAAAGCTGATAAGATGGCCGATGTTCCGGCTGCCAGTTTCGACCAGGCACTGCAGGGATCAACTCCGGGTTTGACGGTTCTTTCAGAATCGGGCGAGCCAAGTAAGCCTGCTACGTTCCAGATTCGTGGTACAAACTCGATTAACTCGGGTACTTCTCCACTATTTATCCTTGATGGTGTACCCATCAGCAGTTCTGACTTCAACGCGATTAATCCGGGCGATATCGAATCGATTTCGGTATTAAAAGATGCTTCATCGACTTCAATCTATGGTGCACGTGCGGCGAATGGTGTAGTTGTAATTACAACAAAACGTGGCCAGATGGCCGAAAAGGCGAAAGTTACTTTCCGTACTCAGTTGGGTTTTTCGCAATTGGCACATGGTAACTGGAATCTGATGAATACTGCTGAGCGCATTCAGTACGAAAAAGAAATTGGTGTTACTGCCGGACAAGACTACAATGTGCTTGGACGTACAGACATCAACTGGCTGAACACTGTATTCAACAATAGTGCCCCTTTGCAGAACTATGATATTTCTGTAAGCGGTGCTTCTGAAAGAGTAAACTACTATATCTCGGGTAACTACTTCGATCAGGATGGTATTGCTCAGGGTTCTAAATTTACGCGTTACAACGTGCGTACAAACTTAGAGTTCCGTGCCAACAACTGGTTAAAGATGGGTACCAATACCATGCTGACCTATGAAGAAATTCAGCAGGCAGATGATGGTGAATATGCTTTGTATACGCCAATCTCGGCATCACGTTTCATGCTTCCTTACTGGAATCCTTATAACGAAGATGGCTCAATTGCTTCTGTTAACGATGGCACATGGCAGGGTATTGGTCTTAATCCAATTGAGTGGATGGACAATAACCCATACAAAAGCAAAAAATATAAAGCAATTGCAACGGTATTTGCAGAAATCAAACCAATCCAGAACCTGACGATCCGCTCGCAGTTTGGTGCTGACTTCTCGCATACAACTGCTTTCACGCAGTCTTTCCCAAGCTATAAGCCAAACAACGGTTCGGGTATGGCAGGTCGCAGCTCAAACGATGTGATGACTCTTACAGCTACCAACACAGCAAACTATTCATTCGATATTGATCGTAAACATTCATTTAATTTCCTAATAGGACAAGAGGGTGTAAACTATCAGATGGAAGGTTTCTCGGTAAGCACAAGAGGTCAGAACAATGACTTCATGACTGACATCTCACAGGGTACACGTGCTACAGGATGGAGCAATGCTTCGACAAGCTATGGTTATCTTTCATTCTTTGGTCGTGGTGAATACAACTTTGAAGATCGCTACTATGCCGATTTATCGGTACGTACCGACGGCTCTTCGCGCTTTGGTAAAGAAGGTCGCTGGGCATCGTTCTGGTCAGTGGGTCTGATGTGGAACTTATGGAGAGAATCGTTCATGAAACCAACGAAAAGCTGGTTGACTAATGCTCAGGTGACTTTCAGTGCAGGTACATCGGGTAACTCGTCTATTCCAAACTACGAACACCTTGAACTTGTGGGTGGTGGTTTGATTTATGATGGCATTGCAGGTATCGGACCTATGCAGCCGGGTAACACAGACTTAGGCTGGGAAAAGCTGATGACATACAACGTAGGTCTTCGTCTTGGCTTTATCGACCGTATTAATGTAGTAGCAGAAGCTTATCACAAGCGTACAACCAATATGCTGATGATGGTGCCTGTGTCTTATGCGGAAAGCGGATATGGTTATCGTTGGGATAACGTTGGTGCCATGGTAAATCAGGGTGCTGAACTTACACTTGATGTGAACGCTGTTCGTACTCGCAACTTCTGGTGGAATGTAAATGTAAACGCATCTTACAACCACAATAAGATTACAGAACTATACAATGGTCTGAACGAATACGAAATGTCGGGAACCAACACTAAACTTGTTGTAGGCCACTCGGTAGGCGAATTCTATATGAACCGCTATGCGGGTGTTAATCCGGCTAATGGTGATGCACTTTGGTATGACAAAGAAGGTAATATTACGACTGAATTCAACGAAGCAGATAAAGTGATGATCGGCAAAAACTACATTGCTCCATGGCAGGGTGGTTTCGGTACAACACTGAACTGGAAAGGTCTTCAGCTTTCGGCACAGTTTAGCTGGGTGGCCGACAGATGGATGATTAACAACGACCGCTTCTTCGAAGAAAGTAACGGTTTGTACTTGTCATACAATCAGTCGAAACGTCTGCTTTACGACCGTTGGAAAGAACCTGGAGACATTACAGACATTCCACGTCATGGTATAACTCCTCAGTTCGATACACACTTGCTGGAAGACGCATCATTCCTTCGCCTGAAGAATGTAACGTTAAGCTACTCGTTCGATCAGAACCTATTAAGAAAGACCAACTTCTTTACACAGGCACGTGTATATGTACAAGGACAAAACCTGCTGACATGGACAAAGTTCTCAGGACTTGACCCTGAAAATACATCAAATATATACAAGGCACAATACCCTGCATCACGTCAGTTTACGTTCGGTCTTGAAGTTTCATTCTAATAACACAACCACAATGATTAAGAAATTTAAAATATTTGGTGCAGTTATAGCTTTCGCGCTTTCGGCAACATCGTGTCTGGATAAATATCCTGATAACGCGATTCTTGCAGGCGATGCTATCACTTCGCTCGAAACAGCAAATCAGGCTGTTATCGGCATCTACTCTAAATTTAAGAGTTCATCATTATATAGTGGTGCCCTGACTCTTCTTCCTGATATTCAGACCGACTTCGTATATGCTGTACAGGGATATTCGAACACTTACGGAGATATCTGGCGATGGAACGACATTCATGGCACAAACAACGCTATCCTGGCCGTTTACGGTAGTCTTTACGATGTTATCGGCAGCTGTAACTTCTTCTTCCAGGAAACAGAGATACTTGAACAAAAAATACAGCACGATGATGATATGCTCGATCAGCTGAATTCACTTAAGGCAGAGGTTTACTTTGCCCGCGCACTGGCTTACTCAGAACTGATCAAACTATTCTGTAAAGCTTATGAATCGGATGAAGAGGCAGAAAAAGAACTTGGTGTAGTGCTTGTCGATAAGTATAAAAGTAATGAAATCATGCGTCGTTCTTCGTTGAAAGCATCTTATGATTTCGTACTTTCTGACCTTGCCAATGCAAATGAATTATTTGGTGATTCATTCGAAGGCCAAAACTACCTGTATAACGCGAAGTACTTTACAACTGGTACTATAAATGCACTTTACGCGCGTCTGTACCTGTACATGAAGAAATGGAATAAAGCTGTGGAGTATTCGTCTAAAGTAATTGATAGCAATATGTATAAACTATCGAGTACTACCGATATGTATACCTCTAACTATAGCTATTACAACTACATGTGGACAAATGACAGCTCGACGGAGATCATCTGGCGTGTGGCATTCGAAACGACTTCTTATGGTGGTGCATTGGGACGTATATTTCTGAACTACGATTTCACATCATACCGCCCTGATTATGTTCCGGCTGAATGGGTAATCAATTTATATGAGAATGGCGATATGCGTATCAACTCATTCTTCAGAAATATCACTACGGGTTATTCGCATGGTTTAAACTGGCCTTTACTTATAAAGTATATGGGTAATGACAGCTTCCTTGCAAACAACATTCTTCATGTGAACATGCCAAAAGTATTCCGCTTATCAGAACAATATTTGATTCGTGCTGAAGCAAATGCGGAGTTAGGCAAGTATAGTGAGGCCGGAAAAGATATTACTGCCCTTCGTAAGGCACGCTACAATTCTTACGGAACAGCAACAGGAATCACTGCAACAAACTGGTTTGATATTATTTCGAACGAACGTGTAAAAGAATTATATATGGAAGGCTTCCGTCTGAATGACCTGAAACGCTGGCACAAAGGATTTACCCGTAAAGCACAGCAGCACACCGTGGCCGGAGGAAATACGCTTAAAGTTCCTGCAGATGATGCCCGTTTTGTATGGCCTATTCCACAACATGAACTGGAGTCGCCAAATGCGGATATCGAACCTAATGAAAGTAACAAGTAAATCATAATAACATTAATATGAATAGAATCTATATTGCAATTTACGCATTGGTTTCAGCACTGATAATGCTGACCGCGTGTAGTGAAGAGCGCATCGTTTACAGTGGCAACGATTCTGTTATGTTTGCCGACTCATTGCATATTCTTCCGATTCAGAATAATACAGACGTATTTGATATTACTATTTCGGCAATGAAAGCAAGCAATATCGACCGCACATATGCTGTCGAAGTGTTGGAGCAGAAAAGCAATGCGATTGAAGGTTATCATTATAATTTACTATCGAATTCGGTAACAATCAAAGCCGGTGAAATGACCGGAAATATTCAGATTATCGGTAAAGGCAACAATATAAAACTAACAGATGGAATTGGCCTCTTTCTGCGCATTATCAACAAAAATGCAGGTAGTGATCTCTATGGAGATGAAGTACTTCAAACAAAAGTAGTATTGAAGAAAGCTTGCGCGTTTGATCTTGAAGCCTTTACTGGTTACTGTACGTTTACATCGACTTACTTCAGAGATTATATGGCAAGCACTGATATGCGTTTGCTGAAAACTGAAATTGATCCGTTAAACGAGAATACCATCATCATCAGAAACATGTTCTATAACGGATATGATATTCGTGTTCGTCTGGACGATGAGAATATCCTCTACCCTGACTTATATATGGATCAGGAACAGGCAATTGGCTATACAGGTGAAGCTTTCGGAACCATTTATGGCAATGGCGATCTGATGATGTCATTACTACCGGGTGCAACTTCATATTTTAGTTCGTGCGAAGGCTTTATGGCAATCTACGGATTAGTTTATGTAAATGGTGTTGGTACAGTAGGTGCCTATACAAATGTACTTCGATGGATTACGGACGAAGAAGCAGAAGTTTTGAAAAAACAAGGCTATTAATCTCTAATATTTAAATGATGAAGAAATTTAATTTTTTATTGAGCTTGCTTATAATGGCAAGTACATTTGTATTTACTGCTTGTAGTGATGACGACAAAACTGTTGAAATCGTATTTCCTGAGTCGGTTAGCATGAGCAAGAAGATAGGAGAAACTGGTGAAATCAGCTTCAATGCAGGTACTAACTGGCGTCTTACTTCTTCTTCAACATGGTTGGTACTGGTTGATGAAGGTTTTGAAGTTGACGAACTTTATGGACAGGCAGGTACGCATACAGTAACTTTCCTTGTGAAAGGTGATGGTGCTGATTTCGGTGTATCTAACCGCGCATCAATTGCCATCATGATGAATGGCATCACTCAGAATCTGTGTCAGGTAACACGCGAGCCTCTGGCTTATGAAGTAACTGTAACTGATGCTGAAGGAAAAGCTATCACCGATGAAAATCCTTTCCAGCTGTTATCTTATGCAAACGCATCAATCAAGATCAACGCTAACTATGTATTCAGAGTATCAGCTCCATCGTGGGTAGAAGTAACATCGACTTCAATCGGTGAAGCAAACACTGAATTTACATTTACTGCAAAACCTGCAGAAGGATTTATCAAAAACGAAAATGGTGGTGTTCTTTCGATCACTAACTCTACATTTGACGCACAGGCTACTTTCGAATTCCCTGTGGTTTATGCCGGTCTTCCCGAAGATGAAATCATCTTTAGCGAAAACCCATGGCAGTGGGAGTTTACAGCAGATGGTTCTCAATATTATAAAATAAACATCGATGGTGATGCGACCTATTATCCTGCTCCAATGGCGCTTGGTGTTACTGCACGCAACGATGCTTATACCGTATTGTGTATTGAAGAAGATTCTAAGTGGGGTGCTACTATTCTTAACGAATATACTGCATGGTTTAACGCAAATGATGACAAACGCGGAAATCTTTCTGTAACAGTAAATGAAAACGAATCGGCTGTACGTAAAGGTATGGTAATGGTTCTTCCAAATGCTATTTACAATTCATTCGGTTGGGATGTAGATGGTAGTATTTTCGACTTTACAGGTGATTTTGCTTCTGTGAAAGAAGAAATGGAGAAATATATAGCTCTTGACTTTACTCAGAATGCATCAACAGGCAAAACGCCTTTCACAGTATCGGAATTCGGTCAACCTTTTGAACTGTTTTCATTTGCAGATCAGGTTGGCGAAAGCACTGTAATCGATATGTTCGGTACAACAGAAGTTTATATCATGAATGTTGAAAACCGTGCTTACGATCAGATTTCAATAGAGTTCAATGATGTTAATGTTTTCCAACCAGTATATCCTGATACATTCTTCAATGGTGAGAATACAATCTGGGATGGTATCGAATTCGAGAATGCCTGGACAAGTGATTATAAATCTACTATTCATATTTATGGTATTCAGGCTGGAAGCAGCAACGGTACGCAAATGATTATTCAATTATTCAATGGTTCGACAGATTCCGTTATCGGTTATCTGATTGTAGAACAATGGTAATTTAATAGAAGTCATGCAGACTCTGTTTAATGCAGAGTCTGTACGACTTCAAAAACAAGCAATAATTACATATGAAAATAAATCTTTCATTCTTCAAAACATGCTCTCTGCTATTTGCGCTGGCATTTGTCGTTACACTTTCGGGTTGTAAAGATGATGATACCGTATTAGTAGGCAAAAGTGGCTATGTGCAATTTAAATTATACAGATTATCGGATAAGCCTGCCGAGACTCGTGCAAATGAACTTGACTATTTAAGCACTGCTAAGAAAATTGAAGTTGTTCTTCAAAACAGCAATGGGTCAAGAATCAGACAAACACTTAATTTACTGTCTTACAATGATTCTAACGCCGAATATGGTTTAAGAAGTGATAAGCTTGAACTCCTTGCCGGTAAATATACACTGATTGGTTATTATCTTTATGATGACCTGAACAATGAAGTCCTGGCTGGTATTACAGACGATGATGAATCGTTTACAGTAATTGAAGGCGGTCTGGAAATCAAAGACCTTTATATCTCTGTTAAAAAGAGAGGTAAAGTACAGTTTACACTGATCAAAGATTTCTCTGAGTTTGAAAATACCCGTAGCACTTCAGGTAGTTATCAGTTTAGCAACATCAGAAAAGCAGATATTGAGATTCAGAACATCTTTACTGAAGAGAGAAGTGTTTTGAGTGATATCAAATTCAGAGTTAGTTCGAAAGTTATTAATAATAACGGAACTGCTTTTGTTACGGCAACTGCAACAACAGACTCTATTGTATCTTTGCTTGCAGGTGGTTATTCGGTTGTCAGATACAGTATTTATGATAACTCTAACCGTTTGCTGGAATATGGCAATCCTCCTACAGAAACAAGATTTGTTGTTTCAGACAATTCGCAGACAGAAGTTGATGTACCTATTTCTATGCTTGGTGCTACCGAGAATATCAAAGACTATGTAGCTTTGAAAGAAATATGGGAGGCGCTTGATGGTAAGAACTGGTACTATTATGGCGATTCATATCCTTTGGGAGTGAACTGGAACTTTGATAAGGATATCGATACATGGGGGAATCAGCCTGGTGTATCACTGGGAGTCAATGGCCGCGTTACTTCACTTACGCTTGGCGCTTTCGGTGCAAAAGGTGATATTCCTGCTGTACTTGGCCAGTTGACTGAGCTGACTTTCCTGGATTTGGGTAACCATAATGATCTGTTGGGTGGCAACATTTTCCCTAACATTGAGAGAAACATTCACGACAGAAAGAATTTCTATAATCTGTATCTGAAGAAAGATATTCGTGCCAGTTTCTCTGAAACTATGGTCGAAGGCTTTAAAATGAAAGGATTGGATCTGGGTGCACCTCAGGCACCTGCCAGAAGCATTCCGCAGACACGCGACGTGATGCCTGGTTCGGTAACCAATGGTATTTCTTCAATCCCAAAAGAAATTGGTAATCTGACGAAGATCGAGAAACTGTTTATCGCGAATGGTTATATTTCTGAGATTCCAGAAGAGATTGCTTTACTTGAAAACTGTACGGATATTGAGATTTACAACTGTCCGCTAATGACTTCATATCCGATGGCTATTAACAGAATGCCTGAACTTGAGTTGATCAATATGGCATCTAATCCTCAGCTATCAGCTGAAGAAGCTTACAACGGTCTGAACGATTTTGCAACAAACAGCCCTTCAAGAGAAAAGCTTCAGCTACTTTACTTCAACTCGAATAGTCTGGAAGAAGTACCTGCATCTTTCTCGAATGTGATTAAGTTGGGCTTGCTGGATTTAACCAACAATAAGATCAAGAAGATTCACCCGCTAACGAATAATGTAGCTCCGGTACAGGTTTTCTTCGATAACAATGAAATCGAAGAGATTCCGGTTGATGCAAATGGTGTTTACTGTAAGATCGATGATATAGAAACATTCAGTTTCTCGGGCAATAAGTTGAAACAGCTTCCTAATATCTTTGATGCAAAGAATGTATATCAGATTTCAGACATTGACTTTTCATACAATGAGATTGAAAGCATTCAGGGCGAAGATAATGGCACATATAAAGGAATGAATACGGAAACAATCACGCTTGCTGGTAATAAGCTGAAGAAATTCCCGGGTGCGATCTTTAACTCAGGTTCTGTTGTATCATTTATCAACCTGGCAGGTAATGGCATCGATACTTTCGAAGAAGATGCACTTAGCGGTAAATATCTTAGCGCACTTGAATCGATTGATTTAAGTTACAATAAGCTGACTAAACTTCCTAACAATTTCAATGCGACAACACTGCCTTACTTGTACAGTATCGAATTGAGCTATAATCGTTTTGCTGAATTTCCTTATGGTCCGCTGAATGTATCGAGACTGACATTATTGTCTATCAGATACCAACGCGATGAAAAAGGTAATCGCTGTCTGACAACATGGCCTACAGGCTTGTATACTTGTCCAAGTTTGCTGGCGTTCTATATCGGTGGTAACGATTTACGTAAAATCGATGATTATATCTCGCCACAAATCTATTTATTCGAGATCCAGGACAATCCGAATATTGTAATCGATCTTTCTACGGTATGCTACTATATCCAGGGAGGTTCATACAATCTGATTTATGATGCTGCACAGGATATACGCGGATGCAGTAGCCTGAACCTTGACAATTAATTCTTAAACGAGAAAAGTAGAAGTATATGAAATTTATAAGAAATATATCACTGGTTTTATCTTTATGTGCATTTGTATTAAGTGCATGTAGCGATGATGCCGAAACAATGTCGAACGATCTTTCAGTTGACAAAAATGATGTGTTCTTTGCAGCCGATGGTGGCGACGAAGTAATCGTTGTGGCTTCTGGTTCACAATGGGTAGCATCATCTTCGCAACCCTGGCTTAAGCTTTCACCAGCCAATGGTGTGGGCGTTACAGATTGCGAATTGACTGTTGATCCGTCTTTAATTCATGATGTGCGTTCGGCCAACATCCGAATCACGAACGAACTGGGTATCACCAGAACAATTTCTGTGAGTCAGTTTGGTTTCGATAAAACAATTCTGATTGATGAGCCAACTGTAAACATCGAAAGCTATAAAAGCTCACGCGAACGTTATTTCGAAACAACCATCACTACAAACGTTCTTTTCAATATCGAGCTCCCACAAGATTGTGACTGGATCACTTTTGATAAAACGCAACTTGAGGATTTCGAACTGAAACATGCACGTCCGCAAAGCCTGAAAGTTCGTTTCAACTGGAGCATGAATCCTGATGCAACCGAAAGAACTGCACAAGTAAAACTGATTCCGACCGATGGAAGCGTTTCACTTTCGCAAGAAGCGGTACTGAATGTTTCGCAGAAAGCTGCTTCACTTATCGAAGACAGTCGTGCGGGTGACTCGCTTGCTATTATCATTGCAGGCAATAAGCTGAATACTTATTCTGAATTCGATGTAACAGAAAGCATCTCTAACTGGGCACAGGTTACGCTTTGGGAAAGAAGAGATGAAGGTGTAACGCCGGAAATGATTGGTCGTGTACGTTCCGTACGTTTCTATCTGATCGATACTGATGAATCACTTCCTACCGAACTTGGTAAAATTAAGTATCTTGAAACGCTTTCAGTATTCAGTAATGTAAATTCGCATATCCGTAACATTGATATGGGTGATGCGATTAATGACCTGAAATATTTGAAGCACCTGGAGTTATTCTCGTATGGTCTGATTAGCATCCCTGAAGATCTGGCAAAACTGACTCAGTTAGAATCAATTCACCTGGGGTCGAATAACTTTTCTTCGATACCATCGGTTATTACTGCCGCTAATTTCCCTAATCTTACATCGCTTAATCTTTCGGGATGTCGTCGCAGCAGCTACATCAACAACCTGAATACAAGCAAGACCGATGACATGGGATTGTATATGAATATTGACCATATTCATACGGACATGATGAAGTTTAAAGAACTTCTTTCATGGGAGAAACTTGAAGTACTGAGACTTTCATCGAATTATATCGAAGGCACATTGCCCGACATGAACGATTATCCTGTGAAATATACAGAAGAGGATATCATCGCGTCAAATGATTCGTTGCCTGCTATTCTTATCGGTACACCCAAAATACTTCCAAACATTCAGTATCTTGGTATAAACTATAATATGCTTACAGGTGATATTCCTTTCTGGATTCTGTATCATCCTAATTTCTGGATGTGGGATCCGTTTACGCTGATTTTCGGCCAGGAAGGTTACAATTCGGATGGCGTACGTGCACGTTTCAGTAACGAGCCACTTAACTGGGAATATTACTATGAACTCTATCCATTCAGAAGACCAACTTTAGGTGATTAAACAGATGATGAAAAAATATAGCTTTATTTTGGCAGCTGCAGGGTTAATGTCCCTTGCAGCCTGCTCGAATGACACTTTCATTGAAGAAGGTGCCATACAAACACCGGATGTGCCAAACGAACTTCCTGTAATCAACAGATTGCCGGGCGAACTGATGGTGAAACTTTATGCTGATGTTACCGAACAGGTAGAATCAAGAACCCGCTCTGCGCAGACTGGCCGTGCTGGTATTTCTTCATTCGATGAAGTACTGGAAACTATAGGTGCAACACAGTTTGAGCGTGTTTTCCCAATCGATAATCGTAACGAAGAGCGTACCCGCGAGGCTGGAATGCACAACTGGTACGTAGTTCGTTTCAGCACCGATTTTAATGTAGAAAAAGCTTATGCATTACTTGCATCGCTTAGTAGCGTAGAGAAACTACAGTACAGTCACACGATTGTGCGTGGTTATGAGCCTCGTAAATCTACAGTTGTATCTGATGCAGCTATGCAAGCAATGACCCGCTCTGGCGATCGCTTCAACGATCCTTTGCTGGACAAGCAATGGCATTACATCAACAATGGTGACTTGCAGAATTCTGTAGCCGGTGTTGACGTTGGCGCTGCTGCTGCATGGCAAAAGTGTACCGGTGATGCATCGATCATTGTTGCCGTTCTTGACGAAGGTGTAATGTATGATCACGAAGATCTTGCAGCCAATATGTGGGTGAACGAAGGTGAAATCTTCGGATCGAAACAAGACCATGATGGCAATGGTTATGCAGGTGACCTTTATGGTTATAACTTCGTGTTCAATCATGGTACTATTACTTATAACGATGCACGAGATACCGGCCACGGTACTCACGTTGCCGGAACTATTGCTGCTGTGAATAACAACGGTAAAGGTTTGTCGAGCATCGCAGGTGGTGATGGTAGCGGTAATGGTGTAAAGATCATGAGCTGTCAGGTATTTGCCGGTGATTATGGTGTATCGCTTTACAACGAAGCGCGTGCCATTAAATATGCTGCCGATAACGGTGCTGTAATTCTTCAGTGTAGCTGGGGTTACAACTCATCAAAAGCAAATCCTTTATATTACTATCCTGGTCCGGATACTGATGCAGAATGGATGGGACTTTATCCACTGGAAAAAGAGGCGCTTGATTACTTCATCAACAATGCTGGTTCTCCTAACGGAGTAATTCAGGGTGGTCTGGCAATCTTTGCAGCCGGTAACGAAGGTGCTTCTCAATCATCTTATCCTGCTGCCTATGGCGAAATCATTGGTGTAGGTTCTCTCGACGCTGCCGGTATGCCTTCTAACTATACCAACTATGGCCGCGTAAATGTTTCTGCACCTGGCGGTGACAGCGGTTTCCACTCAAGCGAAATGGGTAAGATTCTTTCTACAATTCCAGTTGATGGTAAATCAGGTTATGGTTATATGGAAGGTACTTCTATGGCTTGTCCTAACGTATCGGGTATTGCAGCTCTTGGTCTGTCGTATGCCGTACAGCAAAGAAGACATTTCAAAGCAAGTGAATTCCGCGACCTGATGTATAATTCTTGTGTACCGGTTGAAACTTACTTTACTGACTCTAAATATTTCTGGGAAGCCTGGGATCTGTTTGGCGAAGTTAGCTTAATCGAAATGGAGCCTTCAACTTACAGAAATAAAATGGGTCATGGTATGCTAAACGCTGATCTTCTTCTGGCTGCTATTGATAACGGTGCCGGTTCTGAAATGAAGATGCCTAATATGTATGTGGGTATCGATAAAACGGCTAAGATTGATTTTGCGCGTTATTTCATGAATGGCGAAAAACTTTCTTATACTTGCAACGTTGAAAACAATAGCATCGCATCTGTTACGTTAAATGGTACGATAGCAACCATCACTGGTCACACAACCGGCATGGTAAATGCTACAGTTACATCGAGCGAAGGCAGAACTCAGTCGTTTGTTATTACTGTTCGTAAGAACGCTAACGATACCGGCTGGTTAAGATAATCATCTAACAGAAAGAGCATGAAAGCATTTTCGGGTATCCTGATACTTATTCTTACTATTTATTCTGCGCACGCAAATGCGCAGAATACTATCAGCAAAAATTCTCCTTTCCCGCAAACCGATCAGGTTGAAAGAACATCGGGTGAGTCGTGTCTGATACCGAATGAATATGAACTCAGTATTCCCGATATTGCAGAAGATGCATCTCCGCAAAGCTATACCTTTCTGGTAAAGAATATCTGCGATAAAGAGGTTAGAGTTACAGAGGTAGTGAATTCCTGCAGCTGTCTTACCACGCAGATTCCCGACAGTATTTTTGGCCCGGGCGAAGAGAAGGAAATCATCCTGACCTTTAATCCCTACAAAAAGAAAGGTGATATCTTTCAGGAGGCGTTTATCTATACCGATATGTATCCCGATGAATCTGATTTTTCGCTCAGAATTATCGGAAAGATAAAACCAAGCGAGGATCCTTATTATCACTACAGCCGCAAAGTGGGTGTGCTGCGTTTCCGACGTAAGTTCATGACATTTAAATTCACCGAAGAATCGCAATGGATCACTGAGCGACTGGTTTGTGTAAACAGCAGTGATCGTGAAATCAGCATTAAAGGAACACTTAACGGTGAGGAGTTGCCTCCTTATATCGAGATTAAGAGTGAGCCGAAAGTGATTCAACCGGGACAGGAGGCTGATATTATCGTATCGATAAATAACGAGAAGTTGCCGGAGAGAGATGATGAGTTTATCATCGCCATAGAGGGAGTCGATGCGCAACCCGGAGATAAAGGGCTGCTGATGAAAATCGAGAACCGTATAAAGAAATAAAACTACACATTATTAAAACATGAAGAATATATTCAAATTAACGATGTTGCTTTCGCTGATCTTTGTATCGGTGGCCTGCAGCAACAACGATGATGATAAAGTATTCCAGGAAGTTACCTTAGAGGCAAACTATATTAATATTGCCGGTACATGGGGTTTGACTGAATGGAATGGCGAGAAGATTGAGACTATCTATAATTATATTACGTTCGATCGTCGCGAAAAAACATTCGTGATGTATCAGAACATGGATAGTATGTATGCCCGCGAAATCACAGGTTCGTTTACCCTTTCGAAAGATGCAGATGATAATTCTGTTGATATCATTTCGGGAGTTTACGATTACCAGAACGGTGCATGGAACAATCAGTATGAAATCAAAATCTATGCCGACAGAATGGTGTGGACTGTAGTGGGTGATGCATCTGATGTATCGGTTTATACCCGCTGCGAACTGCCATCGGATCTGAACTAAAAAGATTTCCATCAAACTATTTTACAGGTATGCTTTTAAGTCTGCAACACGACTTAAAAGCATATTTTTTTTGCTCTTCTCAGTCATAGCATCTCAGCCTGGCAGCAAGCTATGATCAGCAAGGCGG
The DNA here is from genome assembly GCA_947074195.1 of uncultured Bacteroides sp. Classification (GTDB taxonomy): domain Bacteria; phylum Bacteroidota; class Bacteroidia; order Bacteroidales; family Bacteroidaceae; genus Bacteroides. Next base: position 2,775 of record CAMTOS010000022.1, on the reverse strand, counting down.
GAAGCTATTGCTGGCAGACTGAGTAGCTATTGCCGGAAAACTGTAAAGGAACAAAATCAAAAACCGAAATGTTATAGTCGAATAAGTGATATTTAAATGTGTAGATTATGAGACGATTTGGTTTACTTTTTCTTCTTCTCCTCGGAGTTGGTTTAAGCGGAAATGCAGAGCAAAAAACGTATTCCCTTACTTTCAATCCTGATAATTATACTATTCAGTCGTATACATTTAACGGCAAAGAATATCAGGTCAGGGCTTACGAAAACATCATCTATGTGGCCAATCCGGTCGATACGACTTATCAGAAACTCAACATTTATGTACCCGAGACATATTATCAGGGAAATAGTATAAACGATTATAATCTACGTACCGCACCGATATTTTATCCCAATGGTGTGGGCGGATATATGCCGGCTACGCCTATGACACTTGCCGGACGCAAAGGAAATGTATTTGGCCAGCGTGGCGGTGCGCCGGGCGGACGTCCACCTCACATGCCGCAACAACCGGCCGGTGCCGACATGAAACAGGGCTCGGCCATTCACTATGCCCTTACCGAAGGATTTGTCGTGGTATCGGCAGGTGCACGCGGGAGGAGTCTGAAAAACGCAGAAGGTGTATTTACCGGAAAAGCGCCCGCCGGACTGGTTGACCTGAAGGCAGCCATCTGTTATCTTCGTTATAACGACGATGCGATTCCGGGCGATAAAAGAAAGATTATATCCAACGGTACAAGTGCCGGAGGTGCTATGTCGATGTTGTTAGGTGCTACCGGAAACAGTCCGGATTACAAGCCTTATCTACAGGAAATCGGTGCAGCAGATGCCGATGATAACATCTATGCTGTATCGGCCTATTGCCCGATTACCGATCTGGACCATGCCGATTGTGCCTACGAGTGGCAGTTCAATGGCGTGAATTCTTTTAATGCAGCCATGATGCAAATGCTCGACGGCAACAATGCTCCTGCCGAAATGACCAACCAACTGACGCTGGAACAACAAAAGGTATCAGATCAATTAAAACAAATGTTTCCGCTTTACGTCAATTCATTGCGGTTAACAGACAGGAACGGCAACTTGCTGACACTCGATGAGCAGGGCAATGGAAACTTTAAAGAATATGTCATCTCTTACGTGATTGCCGCTGCACAGAAGGCCATCAACAAAGGTACTGATCTTAGCAAAACATCGTGGCTCAGTCTGAAAGGCGGTCGCGCTGTGAATATCGACTGGCCGGCCTATATCAAACATATGGGGCGCATGAAAACTCCGCCTGCTTTTGATGCATTTACCATGGATGCACCCGAAAATCACTTGTTCGGCACCGCTTCCCTACCCGCACAGCATTTCACCCGTTACTCGTACGACAATTCGCCCGATAAAGGAACGCTTGCCGCATGGGATATTATAAAGATGATGAATCCGCTCTATTATATCGATACACGTGATGCGACTTCATCTACTTTCTGGCACATTCGTTATGGCACCATCGATAACAATATCGGATTGGCTACAGAGGTGATTCTGGCTACATCGCTATTGAACAAGGGCTATGAAGTTGATTTTGCCTTTGCATGGGACAGACCGCACATGGGCGATTATGATCTGGATGAACTCTTTAAATGGATCAAGGACTCAATCAACAGATAGTTTCACCGCTTTTAGTTTTCGTGTCTTATGAATTATCAGACCACCATCAGCGAAGACGGAAAGTCGTACAAGACTTTAAGTGATATTCTGCCCGAAAGCGGAACATTACAGATTCTTATTGTCGGTCGCACACCGAGTCTGGGTAGTGTGGCCAAAGGGCATTATTTTCAGGGAACACGGGGTAAATCGCTCTGGCGGAAACTGAACAAATACGGCATTCTGAAAGTTCCCGAAGGAGATTATGCCGATGATTATCTGCTGCAGAACAATTACGGCATCACCAATATATCGGAGATACCGCGGGAGTATAAGGCACTGGATGAAAAAGAGTACCGCAAGGGTTATGAGCGATTAATGAAGCTGATAAAGAAGTATGAACCAAAGCTCCTGATTTTTGCCTATAAGAATGCCCTCGACCTGCTCCTTTCATCGGTGATGCAGGATAAAGTTCGTGCCCGCTATGGTTTCAATCCCGACTATGAACATATTTTCGGGGCAGCCGTTTTTGTCTTCCCTATGATAGGCACGCCATGTACCAAAGCCGAAGCCGAGATATGTATGACCGACTTAGTCAGTTTCTTAGGTATAAAACCCGCATAAATGGAAAATACACTCTGGACCATAGGCCACTCCACGCTGAATATCGGGCAGTTCATTGCTCTGCTCCAACAATATGAAATTGAGCAGTTGGTCGATGTGCGTTCGCTGCCGGGATCTAATAAGTTCCCCCAATTCAACAGCGATGCACTGGAGCAAAGTTTAAGAGAACATGGCATTGGCTATGCCTATATAAAGCTTCTTGGGGGCTTACGCCCGAAAAAGAAAGATTCTAAAAACACCGCCTGGCGCAATCAATCGTTCCGCAACTATGCCGATTATATGGAAAGCGATTCATTTAGAGAAGGAATTGCACAGCTCGAACAATATGCCACAACCCGGCGCACCGCCATTATGTGTGCCGAAGTACTGTGGTGGCGCTGTCACCGCTCGATGATAGCGGACTATATGAAAGCTCACGGCTGGCGGGTGATTCATATTCAAAACATGACTTCCATTAAAGAACATCCATACACTTCGGCAGCGGCCATTGTGAATGGAGAATTATCGTATTGCGGAGAAT
>CAMTOS010000021.1 GCA_947074195.1 uncultured Bacteroides sp. | reverse complement strand
CATCCTGTGAATTCCATCCGGAGATATTTGTATGATAATGATTATTGTTATTATTATTATTTCCCCAGTTATTGTTGTTGCTCTGATGAGTAACCACCGGGCCTAATCCATCCCGCGAGTTCCATCCGCTGATACCTCCGCCACCTATAGTAGCACCTGTTGAGCGAACATTTATATGATTATTTCCGATACCCGGATTCTGGAAACCTGCATTGCGGTTTCTGTAACTTGTCATATCCATACCTCTGCCGCCGCCACCGCCGCCACCGATTGTGCCGATTGCTCCATGAGGCTGTGCCATTATTCCAAAAGTGGCAAGTATAAAGAATACAATAATAAAAGTACCAAGCTTTTTCATATGTCCAGTTGTTTTTAGGTCAATACATGCAGAACATTTAAAACCATAATTAAGTTTAGTAAGTAGATAAATCAATCACTATTTCTTTTAGGATACATCGCGATTATTCTAAATAATATGTACCTTTGGTTTATAACTATATATTATTATTCACCCGGTGACCTTACATCTTATGAAAAAAGCCATCCCGTTTCTCTTTATCATTGCCGTGTTGCTGATGACGGCCTGTCATCGCCCCTCTATCGAGGATCAGATAAAAGATAAATTCTTCGTCTTCTCTAATACCGAGTTTCTGGCACCATCTACTCTGAAAGAAGTGACCAGTATAACCCCTGCCGACTCGCTTACACCACAACTCATCTGGAGTTCACTGAGCGATATAAAAGAGTTACAGGATTACATTCCCGAGATGGAAGAACTGTGCCTTAGTCTGTATGAGTCGGAAGATGTGCAAAAGGTGCTTAAATCGAACGACAAACGATTTGAGCCGAATAAGATAGCCCTGCAACTTGCGTCAAAACGCATGGATGCACTGAACGAACTGAATAATGTAAAGTCTCATCTGGAGTATCAGATCGATTCGCTGACGGCCGATAGTACCTGGATCAACCGTCTGAATATTGTTATCTACAACATCGATTATGTCCTTAATAATCCTTCACTCAACGAAGATATGGTACCTTATCATGCAGTAGTCAACTACTCGGTAAAACCTTATACCATAACCATCTGCTCGGAGTGCGATGATGATTTCGGGAACTACACCTATCTTATCGGTGTTATCAATAATCTCGGGTCTATCTATACCGAGATAATGGATGTTTACTATAACTATTACGAAGCCATTAATAAGATAGCCGAAATGGATTCATCGATTATTAAGTAACCAAATAATGCATTGTTACATTCTCTTAACCTCTACATATAGAAAATAGAATTATTTTTGCAGACGATATGAGTAAGTTATTGACTTTAAAACGTCCTTTTATTTGGTTAAGACGATTCAGACATCGTTGTGGTTACGGAGTACATTCGCCTTTTGCTTTCGATCTGATTACGAATGTAATTTACGAGAAAGCCAACTACTATAGTTATAAAACTCTGGCTGCCCAGGTAAAAGGGATGCCGCGTAAACAGAGAAAAGCCTGCGGAGTTTCTTCGAAGGTCAACCGGTTATTATTCCGTTTGGTCAATCGCCTGCAACCCGAAGTCATTGTTCATATCGGTCGTTCGGTCGCATCATCACTCTATCTGAAGTCTGTCCGCCCGTCGGCACAGTATCTTCACTTCGACCATGCCGAAGAGCTGAACACTGCATTGCCGGCACAGATCGATTTTCTGTATATCGATGCCACTTGCCCGGCCGAAGAGATGAATCAGCTTTGTAACGCATTATTACACCGCATATCACCACAGGGGGCATGTGTTATCGGGGGCATACGCTACTCGAATGGAAAGAAGCGTATCTGGCAAAAATGGCGTGACAGTGAACAAACCGGTATTACATTTGATTTATATGATGTTGGGATATATTTCTTTGATAAAGAGAAGATAAAGCAACACTATCTGGTTAACTTTTAATCCACCATAAAGCACTCAGAGATTATGAAAAAAAGTCTGATTTATACACGCACCGGCGACAAAGGAAAAACCTGTCTGGTAGGCGGTGCACGTGTAGCCAAAAACGAAGTACGCCTCGAGGCCTACGGCACGGTTGATGAACTAAACGCACATGTGGGCGTGCTCATCACCTATCTGACCAAAGAAGAAGATATAACTTTTTTACAAAGCGTACAGAATGTGCTGTTCAATATAGGAGCCAATCTGGCAACCGATACCACTACGGTAGAAGCCACCCTCGATGTGACAGAGGAAAACCTTCAGGCGCTTGAGCATCAGATTGATGTTATCGATGAGAAACTGCCTCCCCTCAAAGCTTTTGTTTTGCCCGGAGGAGCGCGCGGATCGGCTGTAGGCCATGTCTGCCGCACGGTGTGCCGACGCACCGAACGTCGTATTCTTTCTTTAAACGAAGAAGCGCCTGTATCAGAGCTTTTAATGGCTTATATAAACAGATTGTCGGATTATTTCTTTGTTTTGTGTCGAAAAATCAATTTTGATGCAGGAAAAGAAGAAATTTTTTGGAATAGTGATTGCAAATGATAAATATTATTATACATTTGCGGAAAAATAAGGAAAAATAATTTATATTCACAGTTAAAATACTTTTGCGTATGTATTGGACATTGGAATTGGCGTCAAAACTCGAAGATGCGCCTTGGCCAGCAACTAAGGACGAATTAATTGATTATGCTATGCGTTCGGGTGCTCCGCTCGAAGTGATTGAAAACCTGCAGGAAATGGAAGATGAAGGTGAAATGTATGAAAGCATTGAAGACATCTGGCCTGATTATCCAAGCAAGGAAGATTTTTTCTTTAACGAAGAAGAGTATTAAGCCGTATTACGGTAAACGCTGTCATGACAGCATAAAGCATTTCGATGGGTGGTGTTAGACCACCCATTGTTGTTTGTCAACAATTGAAAAAAGCCTTTTAAATACGATAAAATATCTATGACTTCCGAACGTTTTGCACCGAAAGAAGCTACTCTCCCGTCTCGTCGCACAATTTTTTGCCTTTTTTGTAGTTGTTTATTAGACCGATGAGACGACTTCTCCCCATACTGGCACTGATTTTGTTTGTCCTGTTTCCAATGCAGAAACTAAGGGCACAATTCGATGTGCACTTCACCCAATACTGGAATCTGAATGGTTATTACAACCCCGCATGGGCAGGGCAGACCGATAAACTGAATATTACCGGTACGTACTCTATGCAGCTCACGGGGTTTAAGCGTGCACCGAAAACCATGTACTTCGGAGCCGATATGCCTTTTTTACTTTTCAACAAGAATCAGGGAGCCGGCATAGGTCTGTTCAACGATCAGGCCGGCCTTTTCCGCAACCAGCGCATCTGGCTGCAGTATGCCTATCAGGCCAAAATCAAGAAAGGCCGTCTGGGTATCGGGTTTAACATCGGCATTATAAATGTGGCTTTCGACCCCACCGATCTGGAGTTGGGCGACAGCGGACAAAGCGATCCGGCTTTTCCTACTACCAAAGAAAGCGGTACGGGGCTTGACCTCGGTTTCGGTGCTTTCTACTCGCAACCCGAGTTCTGGGTAGGTATGGCAGGACAGCACCTCACCAGTCCATTATTGGAATTTGGTTCTACTACTGAAGGAATAACAAGTGAAATAAAAATTAAACCGATGGTTTATTTCACAGGCGGATACAATATTAAAACGCGTAATCCGTTAATTTCCATACAGCCATCCATGCTGATGCAGAGCGATTTCAGTTCGGTAAGAGTCGACCTCACAAGCCGGTTCTTCTATACTTTCGAGAATCGTACCTTTTCTGCCGGCTTAACCTATTCGCCCGGAATATCTTTTACAGTGAGTCTGGGCGCCGTGATTCAGGGAATCAATTTTGGTTATGCCTACGAAATGTACACTTCTCAGATCGGAATCGGTCACGGCAGCCACGACTTGGTGGTGGGCTATGCCATGGATATCAATATGTTTAAGAAAAGTAAGAATAAACATAAGAGCATAAGAATCTTATAATTTAGAAAGCAGAGTAAAAAGAATGAGGAGTAAGAATTGTGTATTTGTCGTGCTGGCGCTTATCATATTCTCATCATGTATGGGAAGCATGGCAGGTGGATCGTCATCTTCGCAGGGGGGTGAGGTTATCGGCGCAAGGGCAACGGCCTGGAGCGAGCCAAATCCTTATGGCATGGTACTTATCAAGCGCGGATCGATTAAGATGGGTCCCGATGAGCAGGATTCTCTTTGGGGTATACATGTGCCGTCGAAAGAGATCTCTGTAGAATCTTTCTGGATGGACGAACACGAAGTAACAGTGGCGCAGTACAAGCAGTTTGTGAACTGGGTGCGCGACTCTATCGTGCGCGAACGTCTGGCCGATCCTGCCTATGGTGGTAACGAAATCTATAAGATAGAAGAAGACCGCGACGGAAATCCGATTAAACCATATCTGAACTGGTCGAGACCTATCCCGAGAAAACCAAACGAGGATGAGCTGATGGCTATTCAGAGCGTCTATTTCACACATCCTGTAACGGGCGAAACAACACTCGATCCGGCACAGATGAACTACTATTATGAAATCTACGATTACACGGAAGCTGCCAAGCGCCGTCACCGTCTCAACGCAATCGAAAGAAATAAGAATACAGACATTCCTGTGGATCACGATGAAATCATCATGATCTCTAAAGATACAGCCTATATCGACGACGATGGCCGTATCATTAATCAGACCATCACTCGTCCGCTGTCCAGCGAATGGGATTTCCTGAATACTTATATCGTAAATGTATATCCTGATACCACTTGCTGGGTCAATGATTTCCCGAACGCAAATCACGAAATGTATATGCGTTTGTACAACAACCATCCGGCGTATAACGACTATCCGGCGGTGGGGGTTAGCTGGGAGCAGGCTAATGCTTTCTGTGCATGGCGTACCAACTATCTGCTGGCCGGACTGAAAGGGCAGGCGAAATACATTCAACGCTACCGTTTGCCGTCTGAGGCAGAGTGGGAGTTTGCTGCACGCTCTAAAGAAGGATATGTATTCCCGTGGGCCGATGTAAATGCGCTTGATGAAAAAGGATGCTATAAAGCCAACTATAAACCGGGTAAGGGCGACTATACAGAAGATGGTCACCTGATTACCACCCGCGTAGGAACCTATGCAGCCAACAATAATGGCTTATACGACATGGCGGGTAACGTGGCCGAATGGACCTCGACCGTATACACCGAATCGGGCGTATTGTCGATGAATGAAATGAACCCCGACCTGCAATATAATGCTGCCATCGAAGATCCGTACCGCATGAAAAAGAAAGTGGTTCGCGGAGGTTCGTGGAAAGATCCTAACTCGTTTATCCGCTCGGATTCACGTAGCTACGATTATCAGAATGAACAGCGTTCATACATCGGTTTCCGTTGTGTGCGCTCGCAAGTTGGACACACCAGAAAAGGAAAGTAAACACTATGGGAAGAAGAGACGATAGAAAGAGTCCTCGCCAGAAGATGCAGGACGCAATGTCGACCCCACGCGGTCAGACAATTTTGAATTACGCCTACAACTGGGGCGCTGCGATTGTAATTACAGGTGCATTGTTTAAACTGGTTCACCTTCCGGGAGCCAATCTGATGCTTTGTCTGGGGATGGGTACCGAGGTACTGATCTTCTTTATCTCTGCATTCGACTTATCGGGGGTAAAGAAACACCACGATCATCAGCCTTCGCAAATGGCACCTCCTGCAGGCGCCGGATTTATGGATGGAACTAATCCGAATCAGGAACCTGTAAACGCACCACTTCCGGGCGCATTCGCTCCGCAGGCTCAGCCTCAGGGATATGCTTATCATGGCATGCCGCAACAGCCGGTGTATGCACAGCAACCTGTCGCTCCTCAACCCGTGGCACCGGCACAACCGGCAACAATTACTCCCGAAATGGAGGTAGCTACCGTAGCCTATATGGAACAGCTGAAGGCAATGACCGATATGCTGGCCCGTTGCACAGCGCAGGCAGCTACAATCTCTACAGATGCAGCGCAAATGGATGCACTGAGCAAGAACCTTGCCGGTATCAATGCCATTTACGAAATGCAGCTTCGTAGTGCAAGTACACAGATCACTACCATTGACCAGGTGCACGAGCAGACTCGTCGCATGGCAAAACAGATAGAAGAGTTGAACAGCGTCTATGCTCGTATGCTTCAGGCGATGACCGCATCGGTTAAATAAGAGAAAGGAGAAATATGAGTTTTGGTAGTCAGACACCACGCCAGAAGATGATCAGCCTGATGTACATTGTGCTGATGGCAATGCTTGCGCTCAATGTATCATCTGACGTGCTGAATGGATTTACATTAGTCGATGAAAATCTGGAACACACCACGGCAAACTCGGCAGAGAAGAACCGCGAGCAATACAATGCGCTGGCACTCTCGCTCGAGATGAATCCCGAAAAAGTAGGCCCCTGGTACCAGAAGGCCATGGAGGTGCAACGCCAGTCGGATTCGCTCTACAATTTTGTAGGTGAACTGAAAGCAAGCATCGGCCAGTATAGTGCCGATAACCTCGAACGCTCTTCGTTTGTGATGTTTTCGCCACGCACCGGTAAAGGTGATGAATTGTCGAAACGCATCAATGACTATAAACAGCAGGTGCTTTCGCAAATCGAAAATCCGATACAGAAAAAGATTATCGACGATAACCTTACACTGGATATGCACAAACTTTTCGAGGGAACTCCGGTAGCTGCCGCAGTGACTTTGCTGAGCAAGATTCAAAGTGATATCCGTTATGCCGAGGGTGAAGTATTGCATACGCTGACACAGGATATTGATATGGGCGACCTTCGTGTGAACCAGATCAATGCTTATGTGATTCCAAGTTCGCAATTCGTGGTTCGTGGTTCGAAGATGAGTGCACAGATTATTCTGGCCGCAGTCGATTCGACTCAGCGCCCGATGATCTTTATCGGCGACAGAGAACTTCCGGCCGATGCACACGGTTTCTATGAAACAGTTTGCAACACTACCGGTGAGTTTACCATCAAGGGACACATGGAACTGAATCAGGGAAATGGTGAAGTTTTGCGCCGCGATTTCTCACAATCTTATACCGTGATCGAACCATCGGCTACCGTTTCGGCTTCGCTGATGAATGTACTTTATGCCGGCTATGACAACCCGATTAGTATTTCGGTACCGGGTGTGGCCAACGGACAAGTGCAGGCAAGCATCATAAATGATAATGGTACATTGGCCCGCGTGGGTAATGGCTTTGTGGCTCGTCCATCGACTGTAGGTAAGGAAGCAGTAATCCGCGTTACTGCCAATATGGATGGTCGTGCAACGACTATGGGTGAGTATACTTATCGTGTACGCCAGTTGCCTGATCCTTCGCCTTTCATCGAATATGTGGATGCAGGAACAACCAAACGCTATAAAGGTGGTGCAGGTCTTTCGAAAGCTGCGCTGATGAATACTGAAGGCATCGTTGCCGCTATCGACGACGGGTTGCTGAACATCGGCTTCCAGGTATTGGGCTTCGAAACCGTATTCTTCGACAACATGGGGAATGCCGTTCCTGAAGTATCAAACGGAGCCAACTTCTCTACCCGACAGAAAGATATGTTCCGCAGACTATCGCGTGGCAAGCGTTTCTATATTTCGCGTGTACGTGCCAAAGGTCCCGACGGCGTAGAACGTTTGTTGCCAACCACTCTCGAAGTGATTATAAATTGATTTCAATCCTTTAAAATATAAGATAATGAAAAAGCATATCGTTGGCTTTTGTGTAGCTTTGATGGCCCTGGCTTCTGCTCTTCCCGCAGTGGCTCAGCCCAATGCGCGCAATGCACAACAACAGGAAAACAAAGCCGGTTCGGGCGAACTTTCTGTTCGTGCCATGTCACGCTACCCGGGTTCGCTGCAGTTGCCCGAAGACCTTATATGGACCCGTGAGATCTATCGTACCATCGACCTTACCGATGGGGTAAACGGTGCGCTCTACTATCCGACTGAGGCCATTGGCGACCGTATGAATCTTTTCTCTACCATCTTTAAACTGCTGGGTTCGAAAAAGATCAATGCTTACGAATATCAGTTGGATGGTATCGAAAGACTTACGCCACAGGCAGAAGTCAGCTTTAAGGATATTCTCGACCGCTTCGATATCTACTATCAGGAGAAGAAACTACGCAACCGCCAGGACAGTGTACTGGTGATCGACCCAAGTGATGTGCCTTCGGCCGATGTACTGAGCTACTTTATTAAAGAAGTATGGTATTTCGATCAGCGCACCTCTTCTTATGGTTCTATGGTAACAGCCATTTGTCCGGTGATGCACCGTTCAGAGGCATTCAGTACTGAAAAGGTGAAATTGCCGATGTTCTGGATCAACTTTCAGGATCTGACGCCTTATTTGTCAGGAACGCAGGTGATGGCCAGCGATTTTAATCACACCATGAACCGCTCCATGGCCGATTTCTTTACCTCTAAACAATATAAAGGCGATATCTATAAGACGACAAACCTGCAGAACTTATCACTGGCTCATTACTGTGATACAGACTCTGCCATGGTGAAAGAACAGCAGCGCATTGAAAACGAGCTGGTACAGTTTGAAAAGAACCTGTATGGTACTGATCTTAAAGAGAAAGCACCTGAAACAGCTACTGCTGCTACAAAGACTACGGTGAAAAATGCCGAAGTACAGGAAGCTGCGGTTGAACCTGAACCTGCAAAAGCAGCGCAGGCGCGTCAGACAACAACTAACTCGAAGAAAAAAGGTGCAAGTTCATCTTCTGCACGCTCAAGCAGTAGCAGTAGCCGCTCTTCTTCATCGTCAGCTCCGAAGGCTTCTGTGCGTCGCGAAAGAAGATAATAGCTTACGGTTTGCTAAGATTTTCATATTAATACATATATTTGCAGTTGAAACTAAAATATGTATACCATATGAAAAGAATTGCGATCTTATTATCAATGGTAATGTGCCTTAGTCTGGCCATACCAGCAAGTGCACAATTGTCATGGGGTTTTAAAGGTGGGGTAAACTTATCTTCTGCTTCATTTAACCGCGATGTATTCAAATCAGATAATCGTGCCGGTTTCTTTATCGGTCCGATGATAGATTTTAAACTACCCGTATTCGGTTTAGGATTTGATGGTGCTTTCATGTTTTCACAACGTAAGTTCTACTACGATGGACGCGGAAGCCAGGGGGTAACAGAACATGGAAAAATCATTCAGAATGGTTTTGATCTCCCGATCAACCTGAAATGGTCTATTGGCTTAGGCGATATGCTTGCTGTGTATGCTGCAGCCGGTCCTAACTTCTTCTTCGACTTTAAAGCGAGCGACCGCTTATTTGAAAAGAAAAAGGCAAATGTAGGAATCAACCTCGGTGCAGGTCTTCGTTTACTGAACCACTTGCAGGTTGGAGTAAACTACAACATTCCTCTGGGACGTTCGGGTGATATTCGTTACAGCGACATCGGCGATGTATTTACGGGAGATGCAACTGGTGTGAAAACCAGAACATGGCAATTCTCTGCCGCATATTTATTTTAAAAAGTATGTTCTTTTAACGTAATATAGGATGAGGTTCTTCTGCTGAAGGACCTCTTTTTTTTACCTTTGCTTTTCGTATGAAGAGATATGCAGATGTGATATTGCCATTGCCGCTGGCAGGAACCTTTACTTATTCGCTACCCGATGAGGTAGCCGATAAAGTGGTGCAGGGATGCCGGGTCGTTGTACCGTTTGGTGCGAAGAAGTTCTACACGGCCATTGTGTACCATGTGCACTATCTTTGCCCGAAAGAATACGAAGTCAAAGAGATTACCGCTCTGCTCGATGAAGAGCCTATTTTACTTCCTCTTCAATTTAAATTCTGGCAGTGGATTGCCGACTATTACCTCTGTACCCGTGGTGATGTCTATAAAGCCGCTATTCCTTCCGGCCTGAAAATCGAGAGCGAGACAATTGTCGTCTATAACCCCGACTTCGAAGCCGAAGCACCACTACCTGCGCGCGAGCAACAACTGCTTGATCTTTTATCGAATGAATCTGAACAAAGTGTGAGCAAGCTGGAGCGTGATAGTGGCATGAACAATATCCTTACCGTAGTGAAGCGTCTGCTCGATAAAGAGGCGATCTATATAAAAGAGGAACTGAAGCGCAGCTACAAGCCAAAAGTAGAAACGCGCGTTCGCTTTAAAGGGGAGACAAACGAGCGGCAACTCAATATCCTTTTCGATTTGCTGAAACGATCACCCAAACAGGAAGCGGTGCTGATGAAATACATCGAACTTTCCGGCTTTTTCAGAAAAGAACAATTAGAGGTTTCTAAATCTGCGTTGCTACAATCGGCAGGGGCGTCGGCTTCATCACTGAATGCGTTGGTCGAAAGAAATATATTCGAATATTATCAGGCCGAAATTGGTCGTCTGAATAAGAATGAAGTACAGACTGAAGAACTTCATCCGTTGAGCCAGCATCAGCAGGAAGCATACAACCAAGTCCGAGAATCATTTCAGACCAAACCGGTTTGTCTGCTCCATGGCGTAACGGCCAGCGGAAAGACGGAGGTCTATATTCATCTCATTGAAGAGGCATTGCGTCAGGGCAAACAGGTGCTCTATCTTTTGCCGGAAATTGCACTGACAGCTCAGATCACTAATCGCCTGAAACGTGTGTTTGGTAATCGCCTCGGAGTGTATCACTCTAAATTCGCCGATACAGAAAGGGTCGAGATCTGGAAGAAGCAACTTTCAGATCAGCCTTACGATATTATACTTGGAGTTCGTTCATCCGTCTTTCTGCCATTCCGTAATCTTGGATTGGTAATTGTGGATGAGGAACACGAGAATACCTATAAACAGCAGGATCCGGCACCACGCTATAATGCCCGCAATGCAGCTATCGTACTTGCCGGTATGGTAGGTGCAAAAGTGTTACTGGGTACAGCCACGCCTTCTATCGAGAGTTGGTATAATGCCACGACCGGTAAATACGGACTGGTAAAGCTGACCGAACGCTATAAAGAGATTCTCTTGCCCGAGATTATTCCGGTGGATTGCAAGGAACTGCAGCGCAAGAAACGAATGAACGGACAGTTTTCACCACTTCTTTTGCAGGAAATCCGTGAATCGCTGGAGCGCAAAGAACAGGTCATCCTGTTTCAGAACCGCCGTGGCTTTGCACCGATGATTGAGTGCCGCACCTGCGGATGGGTACCCAAATGTAAGAATTGCGATGTGAGTCTGACTTACCATAAAGGTATCGGTCAGCTGACTTGTCATTATTGCGGATATACGTATCTGGTGCCTCGTTCCTGTCCGGCTTGTCAGGGTGTGGAACTGGTGCATCGCGGATTCGGTACCGAAAAGGTGGAAGACGATATTAAAGCTATCTTTCCCGAAGCCACTGTTGCCCGAATGGACCTTGATACTACGCGTACCCGTACGGCTTACGAAAAGATCATTGCCGACTTCGAAGCAGGGAAGACCAACATACTTATCGGTACCCAGATGGTATCGAAAGGGCTCGACTTCGATCATGTTAGTGTGGTGGGTATTCTCAATGCAGATACCATGCTGAATTATCCCGATTTCCGTGCCTATGAACGTGCTTATCAGCTGATGGCCCAGGTATCAGGCAGGGCAGGGCGAAAGAACAAACGAGGGAGAGTGATATTGCAGACCCGCAACATCGATCATCCTATTATCGATCAGGTGATACAGAATGATTACGAAGGAATGGTGTGTTCTCAGTTGGGTGAGCGTAAGCTCTTTCACTATCCGCCGTTTACCCGTCTTATCTATGTCTACCTCAAGCACAGAAACGAAGTGCTGCTCGATGAGATGGCTACGGTCATGGGCGAAAAGCTTCGTGCCTCTTTCGGTCCGAGGGTACTGGGCCCCGATAAACCGCCGGTTGCCCGTATTCAGACTTTATTCATCCGTAAAATTGTGCTGAAGATAGAGCATACGGCTTCTATGGCCGATGCCCGCAAACTGCTGCAACAGATTCAGCGCGAAATGATAGAAGAACCAAAATACAAATCGCTCGTTGTATATTATGATGTCGATCCGATGTAATTTGATATATAAACTAAAAGAAGAACTGATTTGAAAAAGATATTATTTGTTTGTCTCGGTAACATCTGCCGTTCCTCTACAGCAGAAGGTGTAATGCTTCATCTGCTCGATGAAGCCGGTTTGCAGAAGGATTATGAAATAGACTCTGCCGGTATTCTCTCTTATCATCAGGGTGAACTCCCCGATAGCCGCATGCGTGCTCATGCCAAACGCCGTGGTTATGATCTGGTGCATCGTTCACGCCAGGTGCGTCCTTCAGATTTCGATCACTTCGATCTGATTATTGGTATGGACGACCGCAACATTCAGGACCTGAAAGAACTGGCTCCTACCGTTGAAGATATGAAGAAGATTCACCGCATGACCGAATATTGTACTCATCATACCGATGACTATGTTCCTGACCCCTATTATGGTGGGGCAGAGGGCTTTGAGCATGTGCTCGACTTGCTCGAAGATGCATGTGCAGGGCTTTTGAACCAGTTGGAAGAGGAGAAAAAGGCATAAAAATGTGTCACTTAGATGCGATTTTGTACCGCATGTCGGCGGATTCTGCCACTTAAACTCAAACGCCGTTTAAGGGGGTTGCATTTCACTTAAATACCCTTTAACTTTGTTACATCGTAATATTGGTATAAAGAATTTTTAGTGTTTAATGTGTAAATTGATTTAATTGACAGAAAAAAGATCCGCTTGCATCGCACACAAAACAATTTCTTAAGACTATACTTGTCTATAATAATTTAAAAAGACCATAATGGTCTTGCACTAAACAGGGATTAATAAGACTATTTAGGTTAGGTGAATGGTGAAGTTGAGATTACCCAATCATTCTTAAAAATAAAAAAGAGTATATTCACTCAAGCGGAGGTGAATATACTCTTTTTTATTTACTTTAAACTGATGTATAGTTAGTTCATAGTTAAATCCTGTCTTTGATACTATGATACTTTCTAATTGCAGATGTTATAAATAATTAGAATTGGCAAAACGGATAAAACTTTAGTTTTTCTCTTTTACCAGCAAACTTTCCAACTCTTTGGCATTGAGCTTCAGATGGAATTTGCCCATATAGGCCACCGATATGGCACCTGTTTCTTCGGATACGATAATGGCCAGTGCATCGGTTTCCTGGGCTATGCCCATGGCGGCACGGTGACGAAGACCGAGTTCTTTAGGAATGCCGCGGTCGTGTGATACCGGCAAAATGCAACCGGCTGCCTTAATGCGGTGCTGACTGATAATCATGGCACCATCGTGCAGCGGACTGTTTTTAAAGAAGATGTTCTCGATAAGTCGCTGGTTGATATCGGCGTTAATCACCTCTCCGGTGCGGATAATATCATCCAGAGGGAGATCGCGCTCAATCACAATCAGTGCACCCTCCTTTTGCTTCCCCATGCTGATACAGGCCATTACAATCGGCATAATCTCTTCGTGTTCGGCATTCTCTTTATCTTTGGTCCTGAAGAGTCGGGTCAGTGCCCCGAAATGATGATGCGAACCCAGCGTCAGAAGGAATCGCCTGATCTCATCCTGGAACAAGATGATAAGAGCCAGTACCCCTACGTTCATCAGCGTGTTGAAGATAGAACCCAGCAGTTTCATGGCCAGAACCTGTGTCACCACCAGCCAAAGCAGCAGAAACACCAGGATGCCGGTAAAGATGCGGATAGAGCCCGACACCTTCATCAGTTTATATACATAGTACAGCAGCAGGGCTACGAGGACAATATCTATGATGTCTTTTATTCCAAATTCGAAGAAGAAAGCCGTTGGATTCATTTGTCGGAATCGTTGTAAGTTTGTGGTTAATATTTGTTGAGTTCACTCACGATACGGATACATTCGGCAGCTTCGCGTGCATCGTGTACCCGGAGAATGCCTGCTCCTTTTGTCAGCGCTATGGTGTGAAGCACGCTGGTGCCGTTAAGACTCTCCTGCGGTGTGATGTCGAGCAGGCGGTATATCATCGATTTGCGCGATACGCCGGCGAGTACCGGCAGGCCGAACATTGCGAATTCTTCCATGTGTGCCATCAGTTCGTAGTTGTGTGCCAGCGTTTTGGCAAAGCCGAAACCCGGATCAAGGATGATGTCTTTTGCACCCAACTGGCGCAGCTGATCGATGCGTTTGGCGAAATAGATAAACACCTCTTCGATGAAATTATCGTAAGTGGGCGATTTCTGCATTGTCTGTGGCGTCCCCTTCATATGCATCAGAATATAGGGCACCTGCAGGCGTGCCACGGTTTCGAACATCTTCTCGTCGCCTTCTCCGCCCGATATATCGTTGATGATATCTACCTCATATTCCAGCACGCAGCGTTCGGCCACATCAGCGCGAAATGTATCGACAGAAACGGGAATATCGGGAAAGTTCTTGCGGATAACTTCGAGTGCCGTGCTTAGTCGGCGCATCTCTTCATCGCTGCTGATATCGTCGGCACCGGGGCGCGAAGAATAGGCGCCAAGGTCGATAATATCGGTTCCCTGAGCGATTAAAGTCTTGGTACGTTGCAGGATTTCTTCTTCGGTTTGGGCGCGACTGCCATCAAAGAAAGAGTCGGGAGTGACATTGACAATGCCCATGATGCGGGGAACGGAAAGATCCATCAATTTCCCCTTGAGATTTATGAACTGAGGTGTGCGTGATTTCATTCGCTTCATCCTTATATTTGATAATTGCAAAAGTAAATAAAATAATCAAGATATTCACTTATCTTTGCGAGGTCATAATAAAAAGAGTATGGAACTTTCTTCGCTTTATCAATACTACATGAAATGTGGCTCAGTATCGACCGATAGTCGTCACTGCACCCCCGGTTCTTTGTTTTTTGCACTTCACGGTGCATCGTTCGATGGCAATCGCTTTGCGGCTCAGGCTTTGGCCGATGGCTGTTCATTTGCGGTCATCGATAATGCCGACTATCTGGTAGAGGGTGATGAACGCTATCTGCTGGTGGATGATACGCTGAAAACTTTACAGGATCTGGCCCGTTATCACCGCCGCGAACTGCGTATTCCTGTGATTGCCATCACGGGAACCAACGGTAAAACCACTACAAAAGAGCTGGTGGCAGCGGTCCTTTCGCGCGGATACAATGTGCTGGCTACCGAAGGCAACCTGAACAACCACATCGGCGTACCTCTGACATTGCTGAAGATTAGTCACGAACACCAGATTGCGGTGATCGAAATGGGGGCGAATCATCCCGGAGAGATCAAAGAACTGGCGCTGATTGCCGAACCCGATTGCGGAATGATTACTAATGTAGGGAAAGCGCACCTCGAAGGTTTCGGTTCATTCGAAGGGGTGATACAAACCAAAAACGAACTGTTCGATTATCTGCGCACCAAAGAAGATGCCGTGGCGTTTGTCAACTACGACAACTCCCTGCTTTGCGAAATGGCGCACGATTTGAAGTGTATTTATTATGGCACGAACACTTCACTTTCTGTCAGCGGGCACACCGCAAACTCTGCAAGTCTGCTGACTTTCGTATGGCGTACGGCCGAAAAATCGGAATATCACCGCGTTTTTACCCGTCTTATCGGCGACTACAATCTTTATAATGCCCTTGCCGCTATTACCATCGGTACCTATTTTAATGTAGACGATGCCGAAATATCGAAGGCCATTGCCGATTATACACCACAAAACAACCGTTCACAGCTGACCGAAACCAGCGACAATACACTGGTAGTCGATGCCTACAACGCCAATCCATCGAGTATGATGGCTGCCCTTGAAAACTTCAGGGCGATGAGAGGAGGAAACAAAATGGTGATTTTAGGTGATATGCGCGAACTTGGAAAAGATAGTGCCGTAGAGCATCAGAAGATAGTAGACTTTCTGCAAAAATGCGATTTTGGTCAGGTGATTCTGGTAGGAAGCGAATTCTCGGCAACTAAAAACGATTATCTCAACTTTGCCGATACAGCTCAGCTTATCGATTATCTGAAAGCAAATAAACCCGTTGGATTTACCATTCTTATTAAAGGATCGAACGGCATAAAACTGAGCACAATTACCGAATATTTATAACGATTATTGCCAAGCCTTTGGCAATGTTTTGTCAAGCCTTTGGCAACAAACTGCCAAGCCTTTGGCAAGAAGTTCTTAAGCCTTTGCCAATAATACCCTTCAGGCCTTGCGTCTGAAGAGGGGGCGCAACACGTAAAAGCTGAACAGGCTGGCGGTGATTACGCCCAGCGAATTGGCCAGAAAATCCATCCATTCGCCACCGCGATAGTCGGTGCAATACTCCTGCAACAACTCAATACATCCGCTGAAAAGAATAGGGATAAAACATGCCCCGACCCACGCGTGCCACAACGGCGCGTGATATCTGCGCTGTGCCCAAAGAAACTCCAGCCATAAAATACCGCTTAGTCCGAGATACATCGTAAAGTGTACAATTTTGTCAAAACCGGGAAATCGGGTAAGACTCTCTACTGTAGGTGGTTTGAAGAAAGAAAGGTAGATTACCGAAGCAATAACTAGCAGTGAGAACGGATATTTGCGGATATATTTCAGCATCAGGCGTTTTTTTAGAATTTAGTGCGCAAAAGTATCCATTTTTTTCTACATTTGCCACAAAACTAACGCAAATACTACAAATTGTTAATAAATTGACACAATTATGAATAAAATAGATAGAGCAGGCTTCGGCAGTAAACTCGGTGCAATTCTGGCTTCGGCAGGATCGGCGGTAGGGTTAGGAAATATATGGCGTTTCCCTTACGAAACGGGCAATTACGGGGGTGCCGCATTTATTCTGATTTATCTCGGTTGTGTTTTTGCACTGGGTTTGCCCATCATGATATCGGAGTTCATCATCGGGCGTCGCTCGCATGCCAATACGGCTGGTGCGTTCCAGAAACTGGCTCCCGGCACACAGTGGAAATGGGTGGGCCGTCTGGGTGTAATCACTGCCTTCCTTATCCTGAGTTTCTATTCAGTAGTGGCGGGATGGACCCTCGAATATGTCTTCGAAGCTGCCGGAAACGGATTTGCCGGCCGCACACCCGAACAGTTTGTCGAATCTTTCGATCTTTTCTCCACCAACCCATGGCGTCCGCTCATCTGGCTGGTGTTGTTCCTGCTGGCTACCCATTACATCATCGCCAAAGGAGTAGAGAAGGGCATCGAGCGTTCCTCTAAAGTAATGATGCCTGTGCTGTTCGTCCTTATTCTTGTGCTGGTAGGTTGCTCGGTTTCATTGCCGGGAGCAAGTGCAGGTATCGAATTCCTGCTGAAGCCCGATTTCAGTAAGGTAGACAGCAATGTGTTTCTTGCAGCACTCGGTCAGGCATTCTTCTCGCTGAGTCTGGGTATGGGATGTCTGTGTACCTATGCTTCTTATTTCAAAAAAGATACACCACTTATTAAAACGGCAGTCAGCGTGGGCTTGATTGATACCTTTATTGCAATCCTTGCCGGCTTCATTATATTCCCTGCCGCATTCTCGGTAGGAATTCAGCCCGATGCAGGTCCGAGTCTGATCTTTATCACTTTGCCTAATGTATTTCATCGTGCATTTGAAGGGATGCCGTTCCTGGCCTACATCTTCTCGCTATTGTTCTATTTGTTACTGGCCGTAGCTGCACTGACCTCAACCATATCGATGCACGAAGTAGCCACAGCCTATATTCACGAAGAGTTTAAAGTCGTGCGTAAACGTGCCGCAGCTATCGTTACCGGTGGTTGTATCATTATCGGTGTGCTATGTTCGCTCTCATTAGGAGTAGGGCGTAATATTGCCCTCTTCGGGTTGCCGCTGTTCGATTTGCTCGACTTCGTTACGGCCAAGTTCCTGATGCCTTTGGGTGGTGCACTGATGGCGGTGTTTGTGGGCTGGTATCTCGATAAACGCATCGTTTGGGAAGAACTGACCAACGATGGTGCCCTTAAAGCGCAATCTTACAAGCTTATCATTTTCATTCTGAAGTTCATTGCTCCGGCAGCTATCTTTATCATCTTTATCAATGAACTTAATGTAATCTGATTCCCATGTGGAAGGAATACTTCTACTACACCCGCAGAGAACGGCGTGGTGTTATCCTTATTATTCTGCTGATGGCTTTGTTCATCGGCAGTTTTCTTATGCTATCGTCTAAAGATGTGGAAGCAGCTCCGGTGGATGAAGATTTCGCTGTCAGATATGCGCAGTTCATTGCTTCACTGGAAGAAGTAAAGAAAGATCAGGAAAAGAGTTATCCGACCTATCAACCCCGAACCAAAGTGGTCCCTGTTCTGGAGGAGTTCGATCCGAACCAGGCCGATTCACTTCAGCTCGTTTCTTTGGGATTGCCTTCCTGGATGGCTTCGAATATTCTGAATTACCGTTCCAAAGGCGGACAGTTCCGTACCCCTGAATCTTTTCGTAAGGTCTATGGATTGACTGACGAATTATATGCCTCACTTCTTCCCTATATCCGCATTGACTCTACCTCTAAAGGACAGGATACGCTTCAGATTTTTCACTTTTCTTCAATCGATAGTGTCAGAATATACAAGTTTTCTGAAGTAACGCTTGTCGATATAAACCGGACCGATACCACCGAATTAAAGAAAATTCCGGGAATTGGTAGCGGAATTGCGAAATTGATAATTACCTATAGAGAAAATTTGGGCGGTTACTATGCAATTTCACAATTGGAGGAGATAAATCTTAAATCTGAGTTGCTGAATGACTGGTTTAACATCGATATAAGTGTTTTAAATACACTATCGGTGAATAAAGTATCCCTTGAGCGGTTAAGAGCACATCCCTATATCAGTTACTATCAGGCGAAGGTAATCGTTGAGCATCGGCGTAAGAGAGGTAATTTGCGTAGTATGAGCGAATTAAGCCTTTATGAGGAGTTTTCGGAAAATGACTTGGAAAGACTTTCCTATTATATGAACTTTGAGGAATAAAAAAAAGATGCATCCTTACTGCAGATAAGGATGCATCACACACAAACAAAACAAACACTCTACTAGTGATCTTCACAGACTTCCGTAGAGAAGCGTGATAAAAGTAGTGTTTATATTTGAATTGCAAATACATTCCTTATCAAACCTAAAAGAATTTAGCTAAATTCGGCGGATATTAACATCTATTAATTCTGCCGTCCAACATATGTATGGTTCTGTCGGTAATAAGCGATAGTTGTTCATCGTGAGTTACGATCACAAAAGTCTGCCCGTAATGTTCACGTAATTTAAAGAAAAGTTGATGCAGGTCTTCTTTGTTCTGCGAGTCCAGACTACCCGATGGTTCATCGGCCAAAACCACATCGGGCTGGTTCACTAATGCACGTGCCACAGCCACCCTTTGTTTCTCTCCACCCGACAGTTCATTGGGTTTATGTTCAGTGCGCTCAGAGAGTCCCATAAAGTTCAGCAAATCCAATGCTCTCTCTCTGGCCTCCTTAGCCGGTTTATTGGCAATCAGTGCCGGAATCATCACGTTCTCGATAGCAGTAAACTCCGGAAGCAATTGGTGAAACTGGAATACAAAGCCGATATGCTTGTTTCTGAAGGCTGCCAGCTCCTTTTCCTTCATGCGGCTCACCTCAATGTTATTAATCCATGTCTTGCCTGCATCGGGTAAATCGAGCGTACCCATAATTTGCAGCAGAGTAGTTTTGCCGGCACCGCTTGGGCCCACGATACTTACCACTTCGCCCTGGTTTATCTCCAGATCAATTCCTTTCAGTACTTCGAGTGTACCGAAACGCTTTGTAATTCCTTCTAATTTTATCATTTTGGTGAGGTTGTTTGGGGTTTAGAGTTTGCGCAGCACATATTCGGCCAGATAGCAGCCAAACACGGCAGGCATATAGCTGATGGTGCCGCAGGTCGATTTCTTGTTCTGCTCATTATCGGTCAGAATCACGGCACACATATCTGCCTGCTCGGTGCTGAATACAACCGGAAGTTTGCGGTTCACATTCATCTTTTTGAGGCGTTTGCGCACCGCTTTACTTAACGTGCAATGATACGTATCCTTTAAATCGGCAAAGCGCACCTGGGTGATATCTTTCTTTGCCCCTGCACCCATGCTTGATACAATCTTAAGTTTGCGTTCCAGTGCATTGGCAATGAGATAGCATTTCGGACTCAGCGTATCGATAGCATCAACCACGAAGTCGAATTTTGCACTGTCCAGCAGTTCAGGAATGTTTTCATCTTTCAGGAAGATGGCATGAATCGTAAGTTTCAGATCGGGATTGATCTCTTTTAATCGCTTACCCACCAATTCGGCCTTAGGCTGTCCTATGGTAGTGCTCAGTGCCGGTAACTGACGGTTTATATTTGATGGCTGCACGATGTCGGCATCTACGATGGTCATTTGCCCCACGCCTGCACGGCAAATCATTTCGGCAGCATAGGCACCTACGCCACCCAATCCCACAACCAGCACATGTGATTGCTCCAGTTGTTTCATTCTTTCTTCGCCCAGCAAGATTTCTGTGCGTTGTTTCCAGTTGTCCATTAGTTTTTCTTAAACCATTTATAAAACCATCGGCCCATTTGCTCGTAATGCTGCGTTTCGTTCATGCCACGCGGATCAGAGAAAGAGACGATTTCCTGCGGATCACCGAACTGCTCGGGATAGAGCACGATGATGCTGTTGTTATTAAAATACTTCCCGATTTGCACCGGAAGTTTATCAAAAGAAGAATCATAAGAGATAGAACCTCTGCGGGCACTGATGATAACCAGCAGATGATCATAGTGCACCTGACTGGTGAGAAGCAGCAAATCTTCCCAGTCATCCAGCTGCGAATACTCTATGAGTTTGGAACCCGATACCTTTTTAATGACCGATTGCAGACGATTCTGCGTATCGGTATTGCTAAAGAAATGCAGTCGACAGCCCAGGAGAGCCGACATACGGCAGAAGTGTTCTACCCATTTAGGGAAGCCTGTTTCGAATTCGGCTTTCGGCGGAACAGCCACATGTATACGGCGAAGCGTGTTTACCGGCATCAGGAAGCGGGCAATCATCACTTCGCGGTGGGTGCCTTTCAGCAGACTTTCGGCCAGATTACCGAAGAACGAGTCCACGATATTGGCTTTATGGTGCAGACCGATAATGACATCGCTCACCTCATATTCTTTAATGGTATGAATAATGCCCGATGCAATATTCAGGTCGTAGCGGCTTACCATTTCCATCTTTACATCGGCAGATGCTGCAATCATGGCGGCCTTCTCTAAGTTGCGCTTTCCCTGCACAACGCGACTATCCGAACTATTATTATCGTTCATCACATTCAGGGCAATCAGTCCGTCTTTGCGTTTGCTCTCTTTTATCACCAGCGCCAGGTTAATCAGGTTCTCCAGCGTCTCGGGGTTCGCCACCGGAATCAATATCTGTTCAGGTTTTTTGCCCTTGCCACTTTCCATATCTTCTAACTCCTGATGCATGGCAAACTTCCTTGCAGAGCGTTCGGTTACCAGCGAACTGATGACGCAGGTAAAGAGAATCATCACCACCGTACCGTTCAGTACATCCTCATTCAGCAATCGTTCACCATTTTCAAGGATGATGCTGTGCCCGATAAGTACCGCCGCCAGCGTAGCTGCTGCCTGTGCATTACTCAACCCGAACATCATGCTGCGTTCGTTGGAACGCATCCCGTAAATCTTCTGTGTAATCCATGCCGCCAGCCACTTGCTAAAGGTAGCCACAATGGTCATTACAGCAGCCACTTTAAGCGCCTCTGTTCCGTGAAACAGACTACGGATATCGATCATCATTCCGACACCAATCAGGAAGTAGGGGATGAAAAGCGCGTTTCCCACAAACTCAAGGCGGTTCATCAATGGCGATACGTGCGGAATGAGTCTGTTTAGCACCAGTCCGGCAAGGAATGCGCCCAGAATACCTTCCATACCTACAATCTCCATCAATCCGCCCCCAAGGAAAACCATGGCGAGCACGAAGACGAACTGCATTACATTATCGTCGTATTTGCGGAAGAACCAGCGCCCGATGCGGGGGAAGAAGAAGATGATAAGGAATCCGAGTATAGCCACTTTAAGCAGCAGAATCACCCAGAAGAGATTGTCGGCTTTGTCTTTGTACATTCCGCCGATAACCGCCAGCACAATCAACGCCAGCGTCACAGCAACGGCCGTACCGCCGATGGTTATATTGACACTGCGTAGCCTCGATAATCCGTACCGGCTTACAATAGGATAGGCGATAAGGGTGTGCGAGGCGTACATACTGGCCAGCAGCGTGGCGGTTGTGAAGCCATAGCCCAATAACTCCATACTGCTCCAGATACCCAGTATCATGGGCGTGATAAAGGTAATAATACCGAACACAAAGCTCTTGACCCGGTTCTTTTTAAAGTCTTCCATATCCATCTCCAGCCCTGCCAGAAACATGATATAATAGAGTCCTACCTTACCGAATAAATTGAAACTACTGTCGCGTTCGAGAATATTGAAACCGTGTTCGCCAATGATAACACCGGCAAGAATCATGCCGATGATGTGGGGGATATGCAGACGCCCCAGAATCATGGGGGCAAACAGAATGATTATCAGTACGAGAAAGAAAATCCATGTCGGATCAGTAATTGGCAAATTAAATTGTATGTCAAACCACTGCATCATTATTATTTGTTTTCTGTTTTCAATGCAAAATAACAAAAAATCTTATCAATAATATAACGGAATGTTATATTTTTGCACCCTGATATTTGCTAATTAATATATTAAGGCAGATATATCTAATATTCACTTAAACAAACCTGTAAAAAAATGAAAGTAGCTATTGTTGGCGTAAGCGGAGCTGTAGGACAGGAATTTCTACGTGTGCTCGATGAACGTAATTTCCCTATGGATGAATTAGTATTGTTCGGTTCTAAACGTAGTGCCGGTACTAAGTACACCTTCCGTGGTAAGGAAATTGAGGTGAAACTTCTGCAACACAACGATGACTTTAAGGGTGTGGATATTGCCTTTACATCGGCTGGTGCTGGTACTTCTAAAGAGTTTGCCGAAACAATTACTAAATATGGCGCGGTGATGATCGATAATTCAAGTGCTTTCCGTATGGACAATGATGTGCCATTGGTAGTGCCTGAAGTTAACCCTACTGATGCTCTTGAGCGTCCTCGTGGTATCATTGCTAATCCTAACTGTACTACCATCCAGATGGTGGTGGCTTTGAAAGCGATCGAGAATCTGTCGCACATCAAGTCTGTACATGTGGCTACTTACCAGGCTGCAAGTGGTGCGGGTGCTGCTGCAATGGATGAATTGTACGAGCAATACCGTCAGGTATTGGCAGGCGATCCTGTGACTGTTGAGAAGTTTGCGTATCAGCTGGCCTTCAACCTGATTCCTCAGATTGATGTGTTCACTGAAAATGATTATACTAAAGAGGAAATGAAGATGTTCCACGAGACGCAGAAGATTATGCATTCTGACGTTAAGGTTAGTGCTACATGTGTTCGTGTTCCTGCGCTTCGTGCTCACTCAGAAAGCATCTGGGTAGAAACTGAGCGTCCTATCTCTGTAGAAGAAGCTCGCGATGCTTTCGAGAAAGCAGAAGGTGTAGTGCTTCAGGATACTCCTGCAGAAAAGAAATATCCTATGCCATTATTCCTTGCCGGTCACGATCCTGTATACGTTGGTCGTATCCGTAAAGATTTGGCAAACGAGTTTGGTCTGACTTTCTGGACAGTTAGCGACCAGATCAAAAAAGGTGCTGCACTGAACGCTGTACAGATTGCAGAATACCTGATCAAGGTAAAGAACATCTAATCTGTTGACTACAGAACATACATTATAACCCAAAGCAGGTTAATAATCAGCAATATAAAAAGAGGTATCTCGCGGATGTAATAGTCTGAGTGATACCTTTTTTTCTTTCTCCTTCGTTGTCATATAGTTGTAGCACAATTGCATAAAGTTTGTCGCCCGGATAAAATATTGCGGTAACATGGCACTCCTACTTTTGCAGTGTCAATTACTAACAATCTAAATTGAATGACAATGAAAACTAAACAATTACTTCTTCTTTCGGCTGCATTCGCGGCATCTGGTTTACTTCAATTAAACGCCCAGGGCCAATATGTGGCAGGCGATTTTCATCAACACTCATCTTATACAGATGGTTCATGGACCATCAGCGCTACTATGCGAAAAAACGTGGAGTACGGACTCGACTGGTGGGCAAACAGCGAACACGGCGGTTCTTTTGCCACATGGGGTCGCCACGGCGGTTGGGACGATATCAATGGAGCTGATATTAAATCGAATGTGCAGTGGTCCGCGCTTACCGAAAGAAACGGTGCAACTATCATTAAGGGCGATAATGCGGAATCGGGCAAGATGTGGAGATGGCAGTCGCTTTCTGAATATTCTATTTACGATGTTCTGGAAGCCCGGGAACGCTATCCCGAAAAGCTGATTATTCAGGGGTATGAGTACAATCCTGATGGTCACGAGCATGCCAATCTTTGCATCATCACAGGCCAGTTCGATGAGACTCCTAATGCCGAAGTGATTGCGCAGTTCGAGTATATGTTCGATAAGAACGATACAGACCGTACCGGTGGTGCGGCAAAAGGCTGGACAAAAAGCGATAAATCGGGTAAGGAAAAGAACCTTGAGGCGCTGGAATGGTTGCAGACCAACTATAAAGGCCAGTCGTGGATGGTTCCAACGCACCCCGAAAGAAAAAAACTATATTCTGTGGCAGATTTTCGTAATATGAATAATGTGGCTCCGGATGTATGCTTCGGCTTCGACTCTCAGCCCGGTCACCAGAAAGGCCCTAACCGTGGCGGATACTCTGCTTCAGCCTTCGAAGGTACTACAGGTGCAACATGGGGCGGAACCGGTGCAATGGCTGCCCGCATTGGCGGTATGTGGGATGCGCTTTTGTCGGAAGGCCGTGACTGGTGGTTGTTTGCTAACAGCGATTTCCACGATATCAATGATGACTTCTTCCCGGGCGAATATCAGAAGACGTATACTCATGTTGAGCGTTTAAATGATCCTGTGGCTTTAATTGCGGGACTACGTTCAGGTAACTCATGGATTGTAACCGGAGATCTGATCGACTCGCTGAACTTTACCATCGATGGTAGTGTAATGGGTAGCACGCTGGTTATGAATCAAGCCGGTGAAGCGACAATTAAGATTATCGTTCGCGATCCTCAGGGAGATAACCACAATACATACAGCGATTATACCAATCCGGAGCTGGATCATATCGATCTGATTGCAGGCGAGGTAACGGGTAAGGTAGATCCAAGCGACAGCCGTTTCGATGATCCGAATGCACCTGCAACAAAAGTGATTGCCCGCTTCGATGCCGTTGGTGGTGTAACCGATGGCAACAACATTACTTCTCAGGCGTGGACTGACCTTGGCAATGGGGTGAAAGAGATGATCTGTAAAGTACAGGTGAACCGCCCTATGTATTATCGCCTGCGTGGTACGAATCTTGGATTGAACGTACCGGGCGAAACCGATGAAAACGGCAATCCACTGGTCGATGTAGCTGGTGAGAACAATGCTGCAAAAGCTTTCGGTGATCTGTGGTTCTACTCTAACCCGATTTTCGTAAACTTGAGTCAGGGTACCGGAGTAAATGAAATGGCACAAGATTTCTCGTTTGAGCAGCAGGACAATTATATCACCCTTACCGCACCGGCTGGTACACTTCTTTCTGGTCGCTTAGTAAATATGAGTGGTATGGAAGTGACCAATTACGGTCTGAATGCGAATGACGAAACACATCATATCGATTTAAACGGTGAAATACCCGGTTTCTATCTTCTCTCTCTTAATTCTAACGGTAAAGTCATTAATAAGAAAATTCAGGTAAAATAAATAACCTTAAAGACTCTCGTTAAAGGCAGCTGGTTCTTGATGAATCGGCTGCTTTTTTATGTAGCTATGACCAGCGTGCCGGGAAGTTATCAGCAGCAAGCCGGGCATAGCTTCCTGAAGAACCGGTGATAGCTTGCTGTTAAGTGCTGATTTTCAGAACTCAAAAGTGATGCCCAGAGTCGGCAGAATGGTGCCGCTGCTTTGACCGATGTACTTCATTTTGTACCGCTGTTCTCCTTTCGGTGCCTCGGGATTTTCAATCTCGCCGGTGCTCATCAGGATATCGGGTTCTTTGAACATGCTCTTCGTGATGTTTTGCAAATCGATATAGAAACCCAGCATATAGCGTTTGATGTAGTAGGTCTTGTCCACTCGGATATCGAGCTGATAGTAGTTGGGCAAACGGCCGGTGTTGTAAAGGGTATAGTCGTAATAGGGTTTGCCTTGCGCATTCCAGCCATCGACTGAAGAAGATTTTTCAACGTCGTAAGGGGTGTAAGGTGCACCGCCTATATACTTCAGTCGGGCACCGGCACTCCACTGGCGCGGGAAGTTGTAGATGCCGCTCAGGTTAAAGATGAAACGATTGTCCCAGGCCGACGGCGTATAACCAGAGTGTTTGTCGTTGCGGTATTCGCTTTTAAAAATGGTTAGCGAGGAAGATACGTTGAGCTTGCGGGCAATTTCCCAGCGGGCAAGCAGCTCCATACCATAGGCACGGCCTTCGGCAGTGGGAAGCAGAAGTTCGTTACCGATTACGCCATAATCATCGCCTTTGCAGGCCAGCGGAATGCCATCGGCCAGTGAGAATGGCATGTCCGAATATTTCTTGTAAAACCCTTCAGCACTGATCTCGATAGTGGTGCCCACACGCCAGCTCAGTCCCAGACTGCTTTGAAGTACGCTGCCGTATTTCAGCGATTTATTGAGATAGATGCCCGCTTCGTTCTTAAACCCGAGTGCGGTGTATTGCGGTAACTGATGATAGAGTCCTACATTTCCGCTGATAAAGAGTTGCGGCGTCAATCCATAAGATAAGGAGAGGCGTGGTGAAAATTGTTTCAGCGGCTGTGTCATTTCATCGGAATAGCTGTTGGCATCGGCACGCATCCCCACCGAAGCAGTGAATCGTTCGTTGTCGGTGGTATAGGTGGCAGTTCCGAAGAAGCCCCATTTGAACAGATTCAGTATGGTGGCATAGCGGTAGAGTCCATCGAGGTTGTATACGCGTTGCAGGCTGTTGTTGGTGTAGCGCGCATAATCAAGATTGATACCATAGTTCAGGTTCCATCGTCCGAAAGATGAAGTATTTTCCAGGCGAAGTTTCAGCTCCTGTTCTACCGATCGCAATCGGAGCATCAGGTTCTCATCCGAAGATTCGTCATTGTTCTGATACTTTGTGTTGCGGTTATTCAGATAATTATAACTCAGCACGATGCTCTGAATATGCCGCCCGGCATAGTGTTTATAGACGCTTCCGACGGTAAATGATTCCTGTTCTATTTTGGGCAGATAACTCAGGATGTATTCGGCATCTTCGCCCGTCAGACTTGTATTCAGGCGCATATTATCGATACCGACAAGTCCGAGGAAAGTCAGTTCATTACTTTCGTCAAACCGGGTTTTGGTCTTGAACTGTGCATCGGTAAAGGTAGGCAGAAAGGGAAGACCAAGCATGTCGAACAGAAATTGCAGGTACGACTGGCGTACCGAAACCAGATAAGAGGTTTTGTCGGTGAGGTGTCCGTTAGATGCCAGTGCCACTTCCGATGCGCCCAATGTTGCCTTCAGCGAATTGCGCTCCATACTGCCATCGCGCAGTTTAAAGTCGAGCACGGAGCTCAGCGCATTTCCGCGACTGGCTGGCAGGGCACCGGTAAAGAATTTCACCTCGCGTATCAGGTCGGCATTGATAATACCCACCGGTCCGCCCGATGCACCCTGTGTACTGAAGTGATTGATGTTAGGGATTTCAATACCATCCAGATAGAAACGATTTTCGGATGGGGCGCCACCGCGAACGATAAGGTCGTTGCGATAGCCTGCCGGAGAAAACGATACGCCGGGGTATGACTGCACGATTCTTGAAATGTCGCGGTTGCCGCCCGGACTCTTTTCTATCTCCTGCAAACCGATGATACGGAGTCCGACAGGTGCTTCAGCATCGCGCCTGAAGTTGGAGGCGGTGACCGAAACTTCCTGCAGCTCGGCAGTAGATTCCTCCATTTCTATGTTGACAGAGATGCTTCCCGTGGAGACAATGTATTCGGGTGTGGTAACGGTTTTATAGCCGATGGACGAGGCTTGCAGCTTATAAATGCCCGGTTTTACTTCATCGATGGTATACTCGCCTGTGGCATCGGTTACTGCCCCCATATCTTGTCCGATGAGCAGAATATTGATAAACTCCAGCGGTTGGCGACTGTTTTTATCGATAACTTTTCCTTTGATAGTGTGCGTGCGTTGGGCGGCAACATTCAGGATGATGCCAAAAGATAACAGAAAGAGGGTTAAGACTCTGATCATAAGGGGTGCAGAAGATGATTTACATGTTGTTGCAAATGTAACTAATATATAAAACAGAATTGTAAGTTATCTGGAAATTTACTCCTCTTCTTTCTCTTCCCGTCGTTTAAATTTGCTTTGCAGCAGACTTTTTAAGTCCATTCGCTTATTAAGCTCACGTATGGAGTATGCCCCGCCGATAGCCATAAACAGAACGCCAACGGGATATTTAATCCATGGGTTGGGAATACCCTGCAAAAAGAAGGAAGCAACAGATAAAAGAACAGCGATGCTGAAGATCATCCAGAATGCACCCGAGTAGCCGATTTTAAACATGCGGGCGGCAAGTATCAGCATCAGAATGAAGTACAGGAACATTCCTCCAAGATAGGCCATACCGGTGCCTTCGATTCCGAAAAAGCGGAAGCCGGCGAGGGTAAGTCCCATAATGATAAGGTTCGATATCAGGTTGGTCACCATAAAAGTCACCCCTTTCCCTGTCGCCACTAATACATAGGCCAGACTCCAGGAAGCGATCTTAAAGATGTTTCCTAACAGAATCCATTTGATGCAGGGAATGGCACCAAGAAAATCTTTGGAATAGAGAAGTTGCACCAGTACGGATACGAAGAATAAACCGAACAGCAGGCAGGGTAGTGCAATAAGCATCCCTATCTCAGTTTGCTTGTTTACCTCATCGCCCATCCTCTGATTGTCTTTATTCACCGCAGCAAGACGAGGAAAATAATCGGTGGCCATGGCAGCGAATATCAGACTGAAATAGCCTTCGGCAATGGCAAAGGCCGATTGAAATAATCCGGCTTCATCAATGCCGCCATGATGGGTGATATAGGTTTTTATCAGATAGGTTGTGAATATCCCGATTACGGCACTCACCGTCATGGCTATGCCCAGTTTGGCCATGATCCATCCCTCTTTGCAGGTGTCCCGATAAGAAAGTTTTATCTTTTTATAAGGAAGTTTGCGCGCATAGTAGGTAGAGAAAATCAGTATGATGAGGCTCGAAAGAAGGATAAAGAGAATGATTCCCTGATCGGGGAAGAAATAGAAAACGGGCAATGAAAGCAGTAATCCGAAAAACGAACCCAGGACGCCAACCTTTGCCAGATGTCCCAAACGACGCATGCCCTGAAGTGCGGCAAGTTGTCCGGAACTAAGAATGTTGATAAACACGACAACAGAGAGCAGTGCAAACATCCACGTATAAGAACGGTCACCGAACGTCCATTGACTGATAAGAGGCGAAAGACCGAGGGTGAGTAGCAAGCCGAATGCACCGGTAATGTAAACACAGCGGCGAAGCACCTGTAATGTTCTGGAGAGGTTGGCCTCGTTCTCGCTGGCTGCCGCTTCCGAAATCTCTTTTACGGCACCGGTGTCGAGTCCCAGACCTGCAATGGCTTTTATCATTTCCAAAGCAGAAGTAAGCAAACCCAGCATACCAATACCCGCCGGACCAAGCAAAACCGCAATGACTTTCGATTTAATGACACTGATGACCACCTTGAAAACCTGGACACCTCCAAAGATGCTTGTTGCTTTAAAGATTTGACGATAGGTGGATTTCTGCTCTGTCATGTATTAAACGGGTCTGATTGATTCGTGCAAAATTAACGGCAATTGGCTGAATTTCAAAATATATCGTTACCTTTGTTATTATGAAACCTTTATTGAGTATCATCATTCCTTTCTATGGCAATGCCGACCGCAAACAGTTGGATGCCTGTGTAGAATCTGTCCGCCGACAGCAGATGGATGAAAAGAATTATGAACTGATCATTGCCGATGACCATGGCAAGGGTCTGGGCGCAGCCCGCAATAATGGCATGAAACAGGCGCGGGGCATCTATCTTCTTTTTATGGATGCCGATGATGTGCTCTTCCCCGATACCCTTTCTCAATGCTTCGATCTGCTCAAAATGTACGAACCCGACATGCTCTCTTTCGGCTATGAATATATTTCATCGCAAGCCGAGAAGCCGCAGACCAATCACCATTTCAATACTGAAATTTATATTTCCGGTGCCGAGTATATGGTCGATCACAACTATCTGGGTACGGCATGGCGTCACTTCTTCCTGCGCGAATGGCTGGAAGATATTGACCTGCATTTTGCTGAAGGGGTTTACCACGAAGATGAGGCGTTCATAGCCAAAGCCTATTTTATGGCGGGCACTACGGTAATAACTGATTTGGTCATGTATGGTTATGTACAGCACCATGCTTCGATACTAAACAGCAAGGAGCAGACCATGCAGCACAAACGGATCAACGATTTTCTGGGACAGCTCATCGAACTGAAAAAGTATCTGCACACCCACGAGGCATCGACTTCCGAACTGCAGCACAAAGCGCTGCGCCGCCGCATTAGTTTTCTGACCATCGATTTCTTCTTCCAGTTAAAACGCAACCAGTGTAGCATCAAGCAATGGTACAACTATGTACATGCACTGAAAAAACAGGAGTTGCTGCCATTACCTTATGGTCCGTATTCGACTAAATATACCATGGCTCGCTCCGTGATTAATTCCATTACTTTCTTGTTATGAGGATATTGCTGTTAGGCGAATTTAGTAATATTCACTGGACTCTGGCCGAAGGACTTCGTCATTTCGGGCACGAAGTGTGTGTGGTTTCCGACGGAAATCACTGGAAAAACTATCCGCGCAATATTGATTTATACCGCGCCACCAACGGCAAGTGGGATGGGGTAAAGTATATCGCACGCCTCATCAGTATACTTCCGAAGCTGCGTGGTTTTGACATTGTGCAGATTGTAAATCCCTGCTTTTTGAGTCTGCGCCCCGAGAAGAGTATGCCGGTTTACCGATACTTGCGTCGCCACAATGGCAGAGTCTTTTTAGGCGCATTCGGAACCGACCATTACTATGTGCATACCTGCATGAACGGTGATGTGTTTAAGTATTCCGACTTCAAAACGGGGGAACACCTGCGTGCATCGGATGAGAACCGGGAAATTATAAAGGAGTGCTTGTATGGCGGCACAGCCAGTGCCAACCGTGAAATAGCAGAGAGTTGCGATGGTATTGTAGCATGTCTTTGGGAGTATTATATCTCTTATAAAGATCATTTCCCTGCTAAAGTGAAATTCATTCCGTTACCGCTCGATACAACCGGTATTGAAAGCCGGGTGCGCGATATTCCCGAAAAGGTGAACTTCTTTATCGGCATACAATCTGAGCGCCACCATATAAAAGGAACGGATATCATGCTGCCGGTATTGGAAGAGGTAGAGCGAATGCATTCAGATTTGTGTACGGTGACCAAAGCCGTGGATGTACCTTTTACCGAATATCAGCGACTGATGAATACGGCAGATGTGCAACTGGATCAGC
Organism: uncultured Bacteroides sp.; assembly: GCA_947074195.1. Lineage (GTDB taxonomy): Bacteria > Bacteroidota > Bacteroidia > Bacteroidales > Bacteroidaceae > Bacteroides. The sequence continues at coordinate 4,132 of CAMTOS010000021.1, read as the reverse complement.
TTTATGCCTATACGCCTTCGATGAATTCGCTGCTGGCCATGGCCAAAGGGGTGATTGTTTGCGGAGGAGGTGAACCCGAGAATTATGAGATTCTGGGGGAAGAGGAGTTGAGGCCTATAGTGAACATCGTCCCTGATGAGGAAGAGCTATACACACAGTTAAGCAATCTGCTGAAACACAAGGAACGCATCCCGCGTTTATCGGCTGAAGGAATAGAGTATGTGCATCGCCACCACAACTATATTGAAGTGGCGAAGCAATATATCACGTTCTGGGAATCGAACTAAACAAACCGGTTTACAGCATCGATAATCTGTTCAATCTCTTCTGTTGTGAGTAGCGGCGACATCGGCAGACTCAGTTCTTCGCGATGTATCTTTTCAGTAACCGGCAAAGAGAGATCTGCATATTCGCTCAACGCTTTTTGCTGATGCGGTGGAATGGGGTAGTGAATCAGTGTTTGAATTCCTTTGGCTGTAAGATAAGCCTGCAGTCTGTCACGCTCCGGCGTAAAGACAGGGAAGATATGATACACGTTGCTTTCTCTTTCTGCACAGGGCAATACACGAATCTGTGGATTGGTGATTCCTTTTCTGTAACGTTCGGCTACTTTTCTTCTCTTCTCGTTGTCTTCATCAAGTCGAGTTAACTTCACCGAAAGTATTCCTGCCTGAAGCTCATCCAGGCGACTATTGATACCTTTATAATCGTGTACATATTTAGCCGATGAACCATAGTTACCTAAGGCTCTGACACGCCCGGCCAGCGAACCATCATTGGTAGTAACGCCTCCGCCATCGCCCAAAGCACCTAAGTTCTTCGAAGGATAGAAGCTAAAAGCAGCTGCATCACCCAAATTACCTGCACGCTTGCCACGGTAAATCGCTCCGTGTGCCTGCGCACAATCTTCTACCACCTTTAAACCATGCTTGCGTGCAATAGTTGTAATCGGCTCCATATCGGCACACTGTCCGTAAAGATGTACGGGCAGAATAACTTTCGTTCTCGGAGTAATTAAAGCTTCGATTTTAGCAGGATCGATGTTGCAGGTTTCAAGTATCGGTTCGCAAAGCACCGGCTTCATGCGGGCACGAAGAATACCGATAATGGTTGCAATGCAGGTATTGGCAGGAACTATCACTTCATCTTCCTCGCTCATGAGGCCGAGTGACTGATATCCCATCAGAATAAGCGTAATAGCATCCATACCGTTGCCTGTACCCACGCAATAGTCAGTACCGCAATAAGCAGCAAAGGCTTTTTCAAATGTATCATTGGCTTTCCCCTGCAAGTACCAGCCCGAACGAATAATGTCGGTAGCAGTCTGCGTGATTTCGGGTTCAAAAGATTCAGTAATTTGTTTGAGACTATAGTAAGGAATCATCATGTCGTTTTAATATTGATTTCATAAGTGTCATAGACCACGGCGCGGCCGCCAAAACCTTCCTTCTGGAAAATCAGTCCTTCGTTGAGCATTCTTCCGCCATCTTCTACCGATGTACCCAGGTCGAAATACTCCCGGTTACGGAAGCGGACATGTATGAGGTAATCGAACAGAAAGTCGAGCGCTCCGCGGTTACGTCCTCTTTCGGTGGAAGCTATGTACTGGGCATGTGCCACACGGTCGGTGGTATAAAGTACAGTGCCCCCCATCAGCTCGCCATCGTGCGAAGTAATGGTAAATAAGCGGACATTCTTCGGAAACAGTTCGTGCAGATGCTTGATCTCATCGAACGAATGTACCGGAGTCGCATGGTGCTTGTCACTCAACGTATCTTCCAGCATCTTCCAGAATTCCTCCCAGTGATGGTTGGTATACACAATAAAGTTCTGAGTCTTGGCCATATTCAGCTTGCGCCTGCGCAGCGTACTAAACGGCAGCGGGTTGGATTGCTGTACCACAGAAGAGATCTTGCGGCCAATAAGCCGGGTGTCATGACGCATAATGGCATACAAATCTTCTTCAGCCGGATAGCGGTGATAAATAAAAGGGGAAGGCTTATAGATCATTGTACTGAATACGCCATGCTCTTTCAGATAGGCAATCAGTGCATCGAAAATCTCGAGCGTAAGCTGGGCAGTCGTTTTATTGTCAACAATCAGACCACCATAGGTCAGTCCGTTGTGGCTGCAAAACCGATCTCCGTCCTGGTGTGCAGGTATTACCGCAGCCAGTCTGCTCTCTGCATAAAACAGCAATGAATGATCCTGGAAGCGATCGGCATGATACTCCATATAATTGCGTTCCAGCAGGAAAGTGCCGTTTCGGGAACTTCTGATAAACTGATCCCAGACCTCTTTTTTGTCGGGTGTATAGCGAATGACTGATATGGTTTTGCCTGAACTCATAAGTTATTTTCCGTGAATAAAATCCAGAAACTCTTCTTTCGTATTCAGATACGTAGAAGGGTCGTAACTGTGCGATGCTAATACCATTAACACTGCATCAGCCGAAAAGTTGCTTAACTCGTTCCATGTTCCGGGCGGAACCAGTAACCCTTCCGACTTAGAATCAAGGAAATAATCGGTTCTGCCGTTGATATCTTCAAGGCACACTTTCATCGAACCGTTGATGGCAACCAGATACTGATAAGAAATGCGGTTGGCATGTTTGCCCCGTTCTTCTTCGGCCGGCACATCGTATATCCAATAGATGCGCTCCACCGCGAAGGGAACTTCTTTCCCGATTTCAAGTAAAGTTAGTTTGCCTCGTTTATCTGTAAATGTTTTTAAGTAGTCCATAGTGATTTGATAACGAAATTTAGCATACATTTATTATATAGCGCCCGCTATATTCGTTTAAACATTTATTTGCTAACAGATGTTATTAGGAAAACGAACGATATATGCTAATTCATTTCCTCGATTTACTCGCGATCATTATGAGCGTCATAAGTTTGCTGATTGTAACTTATGGTGCCCTCATTGCAATGGTTCTCTTCTTTATTAACGAATTCAAGCGCTTTACGGGTAAATATTCCACTACAAACATCCGCCGTCTTCGCTCGGTGTTTGGTACTTATCTTTTATTAGGCCTGGAATTCCTGATCGCATCCGATATTCTTAAAACTGTACTCGAACCCACGTTTCAAGAGCTCATTATTCTGGCGGGAATAGTGGTGATCAGGACTATATTATCGGTATTCCTGAACAAAGAAATCAAGGAACTGGAAGAGCAGGACAGGGCACAGGATAATTCAAAGGAAGCCACGGAAGTTGTAAAAGAAACTGTTTAATTATTGTAAATCGGCAAAAAACCTATATGCTATCTGTTCTCATCTGTTAAAGAAGTTTTTCTGTTAATTTATAATGCTTTATCTTTGCGGGCTCAAAATTTAAATTTTAAAACCCCTTATAAAGTATGAAGAAACTAATCTTTTTGTTTTCGCTATTAATTACAACATTATCTTTTTCAGTATCAGCACAGAGTGATGATTCGCACGACATGTCGAATATGCGTGTTTCTATTAATGCAACTCAGTTCAACGACTCACGTTTTCTTGAAACGACTACTGTGAAAAGCAAGGACTACATTCAGGGAAAAAGTTCTGCTTACAACAAAAAAGGTGAATCTGCCAACAAAAAGCTTTTGGCTCCATATGCAGAATATGATGTGAAAAGTAAATTGCCTGGTGGTACTTATAACGTAACTGTATATTACGATATCGATAAAAATAATACTCCGGATGAGCCAATCATTTTGGTAGGTATGGACCTTCAGGATCCTGAAGAGATCATTATCAAAAACAAGCTGATTAACTCAGTACGTACAAGTCTGAAAGTAAAAGCTCTTCGCGGTAAAAACCATAAACTGAAAGTATGGATGCCTTCACAAGGAGTTCGTATCAATAGAATTGAAGTTAGCCGCGCTTTGATTAATAAGAAGTAAATAAAAAAAGGATGTCTCGCAAAAGACATCCTTTTTTTATTGATATGTATACGGATTATAATCCGGTAAAGTTTACACCTTCGAATACCAGTGTTGGTATACGCCATGAAGAAGACATGTTAGGGTCATTACCCACTTCTGCAAGAGACATCCACAAATCAACCATATTGCCGGTGATGTTCATTTCTGAAATAGGTTGAGTAACCTTACCGTTTTCAATAAGGAAACCTTCCACACCATACG
>CAMTOS010000020.1 GCA_947074195.1 uncultured Bacteroides sp. | reverse complement strand
ATACCTTTACCGCTTACTCCACCCATACCAATTTTTTCGCTTTCCTGAGGGGTAAGATGTTTCAGATTACTTCTGTCCATAGTTGGTCCGGTAGCGATAAACCCATCGGTTTTATATTGGCGCGCAAGTGCAATGACTTTATCAAGAATATCAATCGGAATATCGGCAGGTAGTTTGATAAATATCTTCCGCTTAATGTTCTGATCCTGTCGATAGTCAGTCAGCACCTTAAGAACTGCATCAAAATCTACCGGTTCAATGCTTCCCCAGTTCAGGGTAAAGTAATCAACATCATTATAGAGTTTATCAAAAAGAAGAAGGAAGTCATCGGTAAGAGCCTTCCCGACGGATGATGGATCGCGATTGATATTGGCTCCAAGCACATATTTTCGTTTGCGCAACTCTGCCAGCCGTTCAAGAATAACACGAATGCCGGGATTGTTGAAACCCGTACGCGAGATCAACGATTCATCTTCTATGACACGGAATATTCTTGGTTTAGGATTACCCGTTTGGCGGTTGGGTGTAATGGTACCGATTTCAATAAATCCGAAACCAAAGTCGGAAAGTTCTTCCACCACTTCGGCTCCTTTATCGAGACCGGCTGCTAAGCCTACTCTGCTCCTGAACGATAAATCTTTTAAAACGACCCCTGAATGTACCCGCTTGCGTATAGCCAATCGCATTGGCGGTATTTGTTTGTAAAACTTCAATCCGTTAAAAACCATTCCATGAACATCTTCCGGGTCTATTCGGAATAAAAAAGGTCGGATAACTGATTTATACATATCAGGAAGATTTTAAAGTTATGCAAAATAATAACAAATCTATACTATTTTAGTTTAAAGTGAAATTGTTAAGTTATAAACAAATCACGGGGTTCATTATCTATAATTCAGATAATGAACCCCGTGATTTTATCGTAAATGTCTTTATTTTATTTTCCCATATCAGAAACGATTCTTCTGAATGACATGGCAAAACGATATCCGAAGAGAAATTTTATAGTCTCAGCAGGAAGTAAATTGAATACTTTCACCCACCGTTTTGACTGGTAACGCAAAGAGAATAGTTTACCGGCCCAATATCCTTTGGGTCGCATAGAGTAAAAGTAAGAGTCGTTAAACCCAAAGTTACCATCGATGAGTATCATATCTTTAGCAATCTCTACTTTATCATGGAATGAAGGTTCATAGTGAGGCAGTTTGGCGGGATCAAGACCAAGATAATCTACCAGGAACTGACCCAGATATTGCCATCCTTTAAGACAACCCTCCAGATTAATCTCCTTCAGATTGGCACGATCAAGCAATACCGCCCAGTCGCAAAGCTGACGAAGACCAACTCCTGCCAATACAAAATGTTTATACATATGCAGGAAGACAAACAGTACATTGAATTCCATAGGTGGGACAGGAACTGCTTTACCATTGATTTCAACAGTATCGGCACCATTAGGATACCATTCTGATAATTCTTTCAGAAATTCACGCTCAAGAGCCGGAGAGTAGATAGAAACCACTTTGCGATGATTCTCAAGGCAGAGTTTTCCTTTATTCAGATGACTATGATTATCGCTTTCTTCATGCATTACAAAGCCCATTGATAATGCTATCTCATTTGCTTTCGCATAATCATCAGGACCGATATATATATCCATATCACCGGCACAGCGGTGCAGAGGATTAGGGTAAAGAGTAGCTAGTCCGGCGCCTTTCAACAATATCGGATGCAATCCGTTTTGCTGATAAGCCTCTGTCATCTCGACTACACTCTTATTGATCAGTTCATTGGCCTGCTCATAGCGAAGCACAATAGAATACCATTTTAGCTTAACGGATTTAGCAGGCTGAAGTTCGGCAGGAAGCTTTGACATTCCATCCCAGACAAGACCAAGAACAGTCTGCTGCATAGATAGCCTTAATATGGCTTCCCAGTCGGTTTTTTCATTGAACAAAGAGGCGTCGGGCATCTGCTTTGGCCATAAACCGGCGCGAACCAAAGAAAAGAATGCTTTCTCGGCCACCGGATTCTCGATATATTTTATTTTCATAAGGGTTTTATTCTACGGTAAATAGCCAGTAAATAACGACGCGCAGGACGAAGATGGTACCATACAATGGCCTTCCTGCGAGCCCATGATGTATTGCATTCAATTAATCTTTCACCTCGTTTGATGTTTTCAAGCCGGGCAATGATGCCGTCAGGCGCACAATACTCAACATATCCTAAGTTGCCATCACCCATCAGTGTGACACATTCGGGAGTGATATCGATAATACGATGGATAATTAATCGCCCGTTTAAATCCTGAGCAAGAACAATATCCCACCTTTTTAATGATTGCGATACTTTGCGCAAAACAGCGAAATCTTCTCCGCCACGAATAAAGGGCAGCATACTGTTTCCTTTTACGCGAAGCAATACATCCTGTCCTTCTTCAATCAGTTTCTGCGCCTCAGCAATAACAATTTCATTGGGGAGTGTTATTCGTTTCATGACTGAGTAAGCGTGCTAAACGATAATTGTGCCGCATCCGCATTGGGCAAACAGTCGAAACGATATACTGGTACTTGTTCAACTATCTTTGTGATGGTGCTTCTAACACCTTCAGTCACTTCTTTTGAACAAGGAAGGTTACTTACGGTAGGAAGAATAGAGGCAAATGCCATTGCACCTTTCAGGCGGGTGATTTTATTTTGAGGGGCCTGCCAGAGTCTGACAATACCACCTACAGGATAATCGGCACTAATATAGCAAGGCGTTTTACCACTCCATGGAGTACCATAAACACGGATACCATTTTCGGTAATGCGAACTGCCGGATTATCATCATTCAGCAGATGGCTACCCATGATGTGTTTAAGCCACAGACCGGTATGTGTACTCTTTCCGGTTCCGCTTTTACCAAGGAACATATAAGCCTTCTCGTCTTTTACTATGACCGAGCTGTGAAACAATACGGCATCGCCTTTTACACCTGCAGCACAGGTAAAAAGAATCATCATTGCATTGTTGAATGCATAATCCAGCTTAGCATCGTTGCTAATCCACAAGTGTACTTTATCAAACAATGGCGAACACTCCATCACTGAGAAGGGAATATCTGATTTGGGTTCATAACTTACCAGACGAGTTTTATCGCCCACTTTATAAACCTTGATTCGTAGTATTTCATCAGGAAAATCTTCTATGAGAACACCATGTTCCGGCTCCGGAAGAGAAGAAGTTACAGTAGCTTCAATCTCGAACAAAGCAGTCTGTCCGTCAGGGAGATGATCACATTCAAATGGCTTATAGTTTGTGCCGGTTAATTCCTGGTTTGCTTTGATAATGCAAGGGTAATCTGCAATAGTATAGATTTTCATATCTTGTGTGTTATTTTAGTCTTGCAAAAATAGCAAAATAAATGTTTAGAAGATGTAACTTTGTGGAATAATAATCAATCACAAAGGCGTAATAAAAGTAATACATAATGAGAAGTACACTGAAATCTTTTTCCACTTTGTATAAGATTCTTCCCAAAAACTTAAGATGTAAAGTGATCTTTACCGGGATTAATTCATTTCTGATGATTGGGTTGGATTTGCTTGGTGTGGGACTTTTATTACCACTATTGATTATGATTTTGGGAGAGAATAATATCACAGAAAATCCTTATCTGCGATACTTTTTTGAACTCAGCGGTTTTGAAAATGCTTCCTCTTTTATCTGGTGCATTCTTATCATCGTAATCTGTATTGCCCTTGTGCGGCTACTTCTCAGCACTTTTCTAAGCTATAAACAGACCCGGATGCTGTTTGATATTTCCCAGTATTTGTCTTTAAAACTCTACAGAATATATTATAACAATGGATTCCTTTTTGTAAAGAAAAACAATAGCCATAAACTGATAAACAGAATAGAGGGGATTGCCGCTTATCTGATTATGGGATACTTCATACCATTTGTCACCTTAATCAGTGAACTTGTGGTGACGATTATCGTAATGGGTGGATTAATGTTTTATGATATCAAAATATTCGGACTTGTGGTGATTACCTTTGCTCCTGTATCGATACTTTACTACCGAACCACACAAAAGAAGATACGCCAGTATGGCAAAAAACTATTCGAGCTTCTCCCAAAGAAAAGACAATTATTACAGCAGACATTCGTAGGCTATGGCGACATGGCCTTAAGTGGTATGTTCGATGAAAGCGAAAACGAATACGAAGCACATCTTAAAGAACAAGGGCTATTGGTATCGCGCAAAAACATGCTTCAGGGATCTTTGCAGCGTGTACTCGAGTTTACAGTAGTTTGTGCCGTGGTACTTCTGGTAGGTGCCGCACTCCTGATGTCTATCTCATCGCTTAGCATTATTGTCGGACTTTTTGCCATTGCCATCTATAGAGTGATGCCGGGTGTAGTGAAAAGTACCAATGCTATCTTTGCCATGCGTAGTAATGCTTTTGCGCTTGAAGTACTCGATGAAATAAAGGAGAATGAAGAAAAAGAGACCGAACCGATTATAAAAGAACCAATTAGTTTCGAAGAGAGAATAGATGTAAACGAAATCTCTTTTGGTTATGAAGAGGGAAAAACTATTCTCGATGAAGTATCATTGCAGATTAATAAGGGAGACTTTATTGGAATAAAAGGTGAATCGGGATCAGGAAAAAGTACTCTGTTCTATCTTTTGCTTGGATTCATCGACCCGTGGAAAGGCAATATTCTGATTGACGGAAAGTGCCTTACCCCGCAAAACAGGGAAGCATGGCGACGTAAGATCGGTTATGTATCGCAGCAATTGTTTATGATAAACAGTACGCTTATAGATAATATCGTTATGGGTGCGGAAGTCGATATGGAACGCGTTAATCGTGTGTTACAACTTTCATCGCTCAGTAGTTTTGTATCGACACAACCTGATGGCATACATATGCAGGTAGGTGAAGGCGGATCGAAACTTTCGGGCGGACAGCGACAACGTCTCGGAATTGCCCGTGCGCTATACCGCAATGTAGATTTGTTGTTGTTCGATGAAGCTACCTCATCACTCGATGAAGATACTCAGCTGGCCATTAACGAGGCATTGCTCCATTTAAAGTCGCACTGCCCCACACTGACCATTGTTGTTATTTCTCATCGTCCTGAAGCATTGGTTTCATGCAACAGGATTGTAGATATTATGGATTTATAATCCGTTTCTGTTAAGCTTCGACAATACCTGCTTCAATCCAGTTTTTTGTCAATTCTGTTGCATCGAAAAGAGCTGTTTCATGACTGATTTGATATTGTTTAACTAACAAGTCGGCTACATCTGCATTGTCAAAAGAAGGCAGTTGGCTCACTTCTTTCCACAGATACGCAGCAGAGTTATTCAATGAGATTAGTTTAGCGAAATTAGTCGATGTTTTTCCGGTAGCCACAATAATATTCTCGCCGGCTACAGTACGCAATTCGAAATCAGGTTTTACTTTCATTTATTTGGGGTTTAAATGGTTAATTGCCCAAAATGATATAGGGCGGGACAAAAATAGCATATTTCTTATTCTGAATGACCGTTTTGTAGTAAATTTTATTTCCATTTCTTGCTATTTTCCTAAAAACTGAATAATTTGGTCGCACTTAAATATTCAGATTAATCTCTAAAGTAATAAAAAGTTATGTATCGCATTCATGATTTGGTAACTACCAGTAAAACAGGAGAGGATGGTCATTTAAAGTTAGTTTCGGCCTTCCAGATGATGCAGGATTGTTCGGAATTATGGTTTTCGTCCGAACCGGAATTTGAAGCCTATATGCAGGAGAATAATATGACACAGCTCCTTTATTCCCGCCAGGTCGATATTATCAGAGTTCCAAAGTATAAGGAAAAGCTTACCATCAGCACAGGAGTATACGAGTGTTACGGCTATTATGGTTTCCGTAATACAGTCATAACCGATGAACAGGGATTGCCCTGCTACGCCACCTGGAGTACGGGCGTATGTGTGAATCATTCCACCGGACGCCTGAGTAAGATGGATGCCGATGTAGTGAGCTGTATGACGTTCGATAAGAAATATGATATGGAGTATCTTGACCGGAAAGTAATTGTACCTCAGGGAGACTTTCTGGATTTCGAACCTGTAAAAGTTACTCTTGATGATATTGATTATAACCGTCATATGAACAATGCCCAATATATACGCATTGCCTGCGAATATATTCCCGCTGACTTCCTCATCAGAAGAGCACGTGTGGAATACAAACGCCCTGCCAAACAAGGTGATCTACTTTTTCCACAGATGCTACGATATGAGGAAAAGATTTATATCGTTATAAACGGCGCTGATGGTGTATTTGCTCTGATAGAGTTTACTGCATAGCCTTTCCCTGTCTGATAAATTCCATCACATTTGCCGGCGGTCTTTGCTCCATGAGTTCTCTCTTCATGAAGTCCATGTACGGAGTGGCATGCTGAAAGAACTCATAATAGCCTTTGCATAAATAATTAAGGCCGTATTCATTGTCTTTCGTATAGATAAAGCGATTCTTTGGACATTCGCCATTGCAGGCAAAAAGGTAATCACATTCACGGCACTGGCGTGGGAGTTTATTCTGTTTTGCTGCACCAAAAGTAGTCTCTTTCTCGCCGTACATCATTTCGGTAAGGGTATGGGTATAAATGTTCCCCAGCTTATATTCAGGAAAAACGAAGTGATCGCACGAATATACATCGCCGTTATACTCCATTACACCAGCATGTCCGCAGGTTTTGGCAAGTGTACAAACGCCTGGCTCCTCGCCTATCCAATTGGCCAGGGTGGAGTCGAATAATTGTATATAATATGTACCCACATCATGACGTATCCATTCATCGAAGATAGTACATAGAAATTTTCCCCATTGTTCGGCTGTGACCGAGAAATCGGCAAGCTCAGCCTTGGGTGCATCCATTGGCGAAGCCAGATGACGACCATCAGCTTTAGGAGAAATACGCTCTACTACCGGAGTGAACTGAATGTAGTGACAACCTATTTCTTTGAAAAAGTGGTAAAATTCCAGCGGGTAATCTGCATTGAAATCATTGACTACTGCAAGGGCGTTCCATTCTACACTATGCTTCTTTAGCAATTGTATACCACGCATTACCTTAGCCCATGAAGGCAACCCTTGCTTATTGCGACGATATTCATCATGAAATTCCTGAGGACCATCGATCGAGACTCCCACGAGCCAGTTGTTTTCCTTAAAGAAGCGGCACCAGTCATCTGTAAGCAAGGTTCCATTGGTCTGAATGCAATTATCAATGGTACGTCCGCGCGCATATTTTTTCTGTAATTCCATCGCTTTCTGATAAAAAGAGAGCGGACGCATCAGCGTTTCACCACCATGCCAGGTAAACATCACTTGTGGCTGGGTTTGAGATTCAATATATTGCTGAATAAACTTTTCGAGAAGACTGTCGCTCATTATGAATTTATCGTTACTGTCTGATGTCTTATAAAGATTATTCTTTTCTAAGTAATAGCAATATTCACAAGCCAGATTGCAAATGGAGCTAACAGGCTTAGCCATAACGTATAAGGGGCGGGAGAAAGGGGCGAAAGTAGTCATAATAGTATTAGATAATATGTGTCTGTATAATCTGTTAAAAGGTGAACTAAAGGTGACTTTATCAGCAAGCCTTTGCTGTGTTGCCGGCAAGCGTTTGCCAGCTTGCCAGTCAGCGCTTGCCACCAGGTTGAGTATCTATCGCTGACAAAGCAGTTGTTTATACCCGGCCTGATGCTAAAAAGCCGGACAAATATAGTATTTATCCGGCCAATATCTATCTTAGTCACGTTATATATAGGTATATTAACCTGCCCAGTTCTCGCGGTCGAGATTTCGGTAGCTGATGGCTTCGGCAATATGCGATGACTGAATGTCGGTACTTTGGTCAAGATCGGCAATAGTTCGCGATACTTTTAGAATACGATCGTATGCACGGGCCGACAGATTGAGTCGCTCCATCGCACTTTTCAGTAGTAGTAACCCTTTTTCATCAGGCTGAGCATATTCGTTAATCAGTTTGCTGGTCATTTGTGCATTGCTGTGAATGCCAGGGTGGTTCTTAAAACGCTCGGCCTGAATTTCGCGTGCTCTGATGACACGTTCTCTGATGACATCGCTCGTTTCACTTTGCCGTTTTTCAGATATCTTTTCGAAAGGTACGGGAACAATTTCTACTTGTATATCGATGCGGTCCAATAGCGGGCCCGATACCTTATTAAGGTATTTCTGAACCTGCCCCGGAGAGCATACGCACGCTTTGGTAGGATGATTATAGTAACCGCAGGGACAAGGATTCATAGAAGCGATCAGCATGAAGCTTGCGGGATAGTTGACGGTATATTTTACACGTGAGATGGTGATTTCACGATCCTCGAGGGGTTGTCTCAGAACTTCGAGTACAGGACGGTTGAATTCAGGAAGTTCATCCAGAAACAAGACACCATTATGTGCCAGACTGACTTCACCGGGTTGCGGATAACTACCTCCACCTACTAAAGCTGTCTGAGAAATGGTATGGTGCGGATCGCGGAAGGGACGTTGTGAAATCAGTGAAACATTGCGTCCAAGCGTTCCGCTTACTGAATGAATTCTTGTGGTTTCGAGACTTTCGCTCAGAGTAAGGGGTGGTAAGATAGATGGTAAACGTTTAGCCATCATCGATTTACCTGACCCTGGTGCGCCCACCATAACAAGGTTATGCGAACCACTTGCAGCAACTTCCAGTGCTCTTCGTACACTTTCCTGCCCTTTTACATCTGAGAAATCGAGGTCAAAATGCACCTGATTTTTATAGAATTCCTCACGGGTATTAACTACTGTAGGAGTTAACTCCCCCTTTTCATTGAAGAAATTGACAACTTCGCTAATGTTGCGAACACCATATACATTTATATTATTAACTACAGCGGCTTCCCGGGCGTTGTCTTCGGGTACGATAAGCCCCTCGAAACCCAGTTCGCGGGCTTTAATGGCAATAGGTAACGCTCCTTTAATGGGGTGAACACTGCCATCGAGACTCAACTCGCCCATGATAAGAAACTTACTTAAGCGATCAGTCAGTATCATTTCATTGGAAGCCATAATGCCAATGGCAAGCGGGAGGTCATAGGCTGCACCTTCTTTCCGGATATCGGCAGGCGCCATATTAATGACAATATTGCTGGTAGGCATACGGAATCCATTGACCTGAAGTGCCGAAATGATGCGCTGATGGCTCTCTTTGACAGCCGAGTCTGGCAGGCCGACGAGATAAAACATGCAACCACGGGAGCTGTTCACTTCAATAGTGATAAGGGTAGCTTCGATACCTTGTACCGTAGCCCCAAAGATTTTTACTAACATAGAGTTTGTCGATTTAGGATTGAGATAGAGATTTTATTTGCGTGCGTTTCGTTTCTTCCGGGCCTCATTGGCGGGCGTCAGATAGATAGGTAAACGTTTTGCTATGCTATCCGGAGTAACTCCTTTGAGAAGTACAATACCGGTAGGTGATATTAAATAGTTTGTAGGCAAAGAGCTTATTCCGAAACTCGTCACAAGATTACTGTTAAATCCGGCAAGATCGCTGGCATTAACCCAGTCGAGTGTATCAGACTCTATCGCATTGAGCCATGCATCGCGGTCGACATCGAGCGATATTCCAAGAATACCCAACGATTCATCTTTTTTAAATTGCTTCTGCAATGCTCTGAGTTGGCGATTATTCTCTTTACAGCTATCGCTCCAGCTTGCCCAGAAGGTAAGTATCAGATATTTATCGGCAAACTTACTTGCACGTGTTATTTTGGTACCTTCAGCATCGGGAACATTAAAGAATGGCGCCGAACGTGAGCCGCCGGTTTTATCGAGCATATCGATGCGCTCGTTTATAAATTCTATCACCGGCTGATCCTGCATTATCCCCGAAAGAGAGGAAATCAGATCTTTTATCTTGCGGTAATCGGGTGATGCCTGTTGGGCGAAATACCTGTCAAGCAAGTATACACTAACAATAGAGGTACTGTTTTGACGAATATAGGCTTCTACTGAGCGAAGCTTTTCTGCTGTATTCAAAGAATCGTTTAGCAAAACAGTCTTTTCGAAATGAGTCAACGCTTCATTTGGAGCTGATCCCTCTACTTCAAGAGCATCGAGTGCATTTGCACTACCGGTAATTTCGAGTCTATCCCGTCGGTTAAGAAATAGTGGATATTCTGTTCCATCTTTAAATAATAACATATATATAGATAAGGTATCGACCGGAATATCATAAGCAAATTTGTCTTTGTTTACAAAGATGGTATCGATCAGATTTTCATTGCCAAACTCATTGAACAGATAAATTGTATCATTACCTAAACCGCTAATCGCCCCGCTAATATGTGCATCATCAGTAGATTTACGACAACCTGTTAAGACAGTTAATATGGTGAGAATAAAAAGAAGCTTCTTCATGCAGATGATTTTTATGCGAAAATAGGAGTTTTAAAGTAAAAAAAAAAGAGTTGCCCGCTCGTATTTTGCGGACAACTCTTTAATAATGAGTTTTATTTAATCTATGCTATCAGATTATTTGATAGTATTGATAAATGCAGTGTTAGTGTAGTACTTAGCAAACTCAAGGTCTGTAGCAGCTTTCTTAGCCAAAGAAGGATCTCTCTGGATAGCGCTTGACAAGTTAGTTGTTACTAAGTTTACATTGTTAGTTCTTGCAGCAAGTACAGCCATCAAGTAGTAAGTATATGCGTTAGGAACTGGAACAGCCAATAAAGTCTGGTTAGCTTTGTTGTAATCCTTAGCAAGGATCTGAGCCAAAGCAGCACTGTTAGTAGCAGTATCACCAAATGCATTTACAGCTCTTTCGTACTGACCTTGCATTACGTATAGGTTACCCAATGCTTCGTTAAGTTCAGGAGCACCTGCAGCTTTACCGAAGAATGCTTCAGCAGCTTGCTGATCACCTGCAAGAAGAGCCATGATACCAAGGTTCATGTTAACTTCAGGAGCAGATTCTACAGAGTTAGCTTTATTGAAGTAAGCAAGAGCTACATCATAGTTACCTTGTTGGAATGCAAGTTTACCAAGGTTGTTGTATGCACGGTAATCGTTAGGATACAATTTGATTGTTTCAAGGAAGATAGCTTCTTGTTCAGAAGGATTTTTAGTCAGCGTAGCTGCATAAAGAATTTCTTCGATGTTCAATTCACCTGGGTTAGTCTGGAACAACAGGATGATTTCTTCGTCTGATTTACCAATGATTTCATAGTTCAAAGTCAAACGAGAGAAACGCAACTGAGGAAGGATTGAGTTAGCCAATTCTTCGTAGATTGCAGCCATGTTCTTGATTTCTTGCTCACGAGTAGCAGGATCACGATACATAGAAAGAACGCGAAGGATCAATTCTTTGTCCTGTAGGTTAGATTGAGAAACCAATTCCTGGAAACCTTCCCAGTCCTGAGCAACGAATGATGCATCAACCGGAGCTTCGATTTTTGATTTCTTCATGTTACGGTCAACAACTTTTTCAGTTGCATTCATACGGTTTTTAGAAAGCTTGTCATTCAATTCATAACCACCATCAGGAGAAGATGTAGAGTTGATATCGATGCTTGTGATTTGCTTGTTAGGAGCGTCATAAACATCAAGAGCTTCTGTATTGAATGTAGAAGCGTTCTTCATCTGAGCTGGACGGATGTCATAAGAGTTGATCAAGAACATGATACGATCTGAGAACTGATCTTTAATGATACGTTGGAAAGCGTCATCACCGTTAGCAAGGTTAGCAGATTCCAGTGTATTGTTGATCAACTCAGAAGTAGCGATAACACCATCAGCAATCTTAACTGCAGGAATATTTACAGTTTTCTTGCCAACTTTTGCGTTGAATACTAAGTAAAGCTCAGACTTAGCCATTTCTGGAACATAAGTAAAGCTTGTTCTCATAGTATAGTTACCACCTAATTTGTAAGAGATTGTAGGATCATTACCTTCAACCTTTTCGCCCTGGAAAACAGCAGGAGTACCTACAGCTTCACCGCCATCCCATCTCAATACAGGTGTTACTTCAACAACTGCTTTCTTTTTGAAATACTTAGCAGGGAACTGACCATTGATAGTAACAGGAACCTCACCGGCAACTGCTTCTAATACTTGAGGTGTTGTAGTGAAATAGTCCGAAGACAATGCACCCATTTTCTTACTACAAGAAGAAAACGCAACTACCATTAGCAATAATAAAGGCAAATACAGTTTCTTAATCATTTGGATATAAAAATTAAAAGTTTATAATATTAATTGTTTATAAATGCAATATTTAATCAATAAATATTTAAGAAGACAAATATATCAATTCTATCTATATATTTTTACTATATCACTATCTATTTATCATTATTTAAATAATTTCTTTGCGAATCCTTGCATAAAATTTAATATTTCTGGGATGATGCTCAATAATTTCAGACCGAAGCATATTTCTGTCTATATGCGTATAAATCTCGGTTGTTGTTATCGATTCGTGCCCAAGCATGCATTGAATTGCCCGCAAATTGGCGCCTCCCTCAAGTAAATGAGTCGCAAAAGAGTGACGAAAAGTATGTGGACTGATGTTTTTGACAACTCCGGCAACTTCAGCTAACTCTTTAATCATATGAAACACCATAATCCTTGAAATGTTGTTTCCCCAGCGGGCCAGAAATACAAAATCTTCATAACCGGCCTTAATTTTCCCTGCATTTCTACAATTAAAGTATAATTTTATCTCATTTATAGCCCTTGGAGAGATAGGCACTAATCGCTGTTTATCGCCTTTACCGGTTATTTTTATAAAACCTTCATTAAAATATAAGTCAGATATTTTCAGATTAGTAAGTTCAGAAACACGAAGCCCGCAACTATAGAGAGTCTCAAGAATAGCACGATTTCGCTGACCTTCATTCTTGCTCAAATCGATAGCCGATATAATAGCATCAACTTCTTCTAAAGTGAGCACTTCGGGGAGTTTGAAGCCTATCTTCGGTCCTTCAATTAACTGGCATGGATCAACTTCAACGATATCTTCAAGGAGAAGATAGTGATAAAAAGACTTCAGGCCGGAGAGAATTCTCGCCTGTGATCGAGGATGTATACCAATATCGTGCAAAGCAGCCAAAAACATTTCGATATCAGCCGGTTTTGCATCGGTCAAAAACTTATTTTCGGTCGTCAGGTGGCATACCAATTTATCGAGATCGCGCATATAAGCATCTAAAGTATTGGCCGATAAAGACTTTTCTAATCTTAAATATTGCTTATAACGCTTTATTATGCGTTCCTGCCGAGCCTTATCTGAGGATTTTTCTGTCTGTTTCATTTCTTTTTTCTACCTTTGCGCTTTGAAAACATTGCTTTTGGTGAAGCAAAGGTATCGAATTAATATAAGAGTTTGATATGCGGATACAAATAATTAATGGCCCAAACATCAATCTGCTGGGCAAACGTGAACCTTCTATCTATGGTGCTGTTTCTTTTGATGAGTACCTGATTCAGCTACGCAACATGTATAAAGATATTGAGATTGATTATTTTCAATCTAACATAGAAGGTGAATTGATTGATTGTATTCAGCAATCAGGATTTGAAGCAGATGGTATCGTTCTTAACGCAGGAGCTTACACCCATACTTCAATAGCTATTCAGGACGCTATTCGTGCTGTTACGGCACCGGTAATCGAAGTGCATATATCAAATGTTCATGCACGTGAGGCTTTTCGTCACAAATCGATGATTGCCTGCGCATGTAAAGGTGTGATCTGTGGCTTTGGCCTCAACTCTTACAGACTTGCGATTGAAGCACTTGTCTAAACAAAAAATTATCAGTAATCATGAGAGATTCTGTTTTAGCAAATCACTCTTATTACTTTCCAGTATTAATCAGACTATAATTCTATAATTTAAATAAGGTATATGTTGTTGAAACAAACTAAAATCGTAGCCTCTATATCGGACAGACGCTGCGACGTTGATTTTATTAAGCAGTTGTTTGATGCAGGTATGAATGTTGTTCGCATGAACACAGCCCACGCCAGCCGTGAAGGGTTTGAGGTACTTATCGCCAATGTGCGTTCTGTATCTAACCGTATCGCTATCCTTATGGATACAAAAGGCCCTGAAGTACGTACAACTTCTCTCGAAGAACCTATTCCTTTCCAAATCGGTGACCGCGTAAAGGTTGTTGGCAATCCTGAACTGGATACAACACGCGAATGTATCGCAGTTTCTTACCCAAACTTCGTACACGATCTGAATGTAGGCGGAACGATTCTTATCGACGACGGAGATCTTGAACTTCGTGTGATCGAGAAAACAGATGACTATCTTCTGTGTGAAGTGCAAAATGAAGCATCACTTGGTAGCCGTAAAAGTGTAAACGTACCTGGGGTTCGCATTAACTTGCCTTCTCTTACTGAAAAGGACCGTAACAATATCCTGTATGCTATCGAAAAAGATATCGATTTCATCGCTCACTCATTTGTTCGCAACCGTCAGGATGTATTAGATATCCGCGAAATTCTTGATGCGCACAACAGCGACATCCGCATTATCGCTAAAATCGAAAACCAGGAAGGTGTTGACAATATTGACGAAATCCTTGAAGTTGCCGATGGCGTAATGGTTGCTCGTGGTGACCTTGGTATCGAAGTTCCACAGGAACGCATTCCGGGCATCCAACGTTTGCTTATCCGCAAATGTATCCTTGCTAAAAAACCGGTTATCGTAGCTACTCAGATGCTTCATACCATGATTAACAATCCTCGTCCAACACGTGCAGAGGTGACCGATATCGCTAATGCAATTTACTATCGTACAGACGCATTGATGTTAAGTGGTGAAACAGCTTACGGTAAATATCCTGTTGAAGCAGTGAAGACAATGGCTACTATCGCATCACAGGCTGAAAAAGATAAACTGAGCGAAAACGATATCCGTATTCCATTGGATGAAGACAGCAACGATGTTACTGCATTCCTTGCTAAACAGGCAGTTAAAGCAACTAATAAACTTAAGATTCGTGCCATCATTACAGATAGCTACAGCGGTCGTACTGCACGTAATCTTGCTGCATTCCGTGGTAAATTCCCTGTATTGGCTATTTGCTACAAAGAAAAGACAATGCGTCATCTTGCACTTTCTTATGGTGTGGAATCAATCTATATGCCTGAACTTTCTAATGGTCAGGAATATTACTTCGCTGCACTTCGCCGCCTGTTGAAAGAAGACCGCTTACACCCTGCTGACATGGTAGGTTATTTAAGTAGTGGTAAAGCAGGTACACAGACTTCATTCCTTGAAATCAATGTAGTAGAAGATGCATTGAAACATGCAGAAGATTGTGTATTGCCTAACAGCAACCGTTATTTATAATGGAAGAAGAGAAAACCATCGAAGGTTATATATTACAGCATATCGACGAGGAGAGCGACTTTTTAAAGTCGCTCTATCGCGATACGCATGTTAAGCTTCTGCGCCCGCGAATGGCGTCAGGACATCTGCAAGGCAGATTACTGAAAATGTTTGTAGAGATGATTCGTCCTAAACAAATCCTTGAAATCGGTACATACAGCGGTTATTCCGGCTTATGTCTTGCCGAAGGTTTACAGGAGGGAGGAATGCTGCATACATTTGAAATTAACGACGAGCAGGAAGACTTTACCCGTCCATGGTTTGAAAACTCACCCTATGCCGATAAGATTAAGTTCTATATTGGCGATGCATTACAACTGGCACCACAACTTGGTGTCACATTCGATCTGGTATTCATCGATGGCGATAAGCGCAAATATATAGAATACTACGAAATGTCTCTTTCCCTGTTATCTAAAGGTGGTTTTATTATTGCCGATAATACCCTCTGGGACGGACATGTACTCGAAACTCCCCACCCCAATGATCATCAAACCATAGGAATCCAGGCTTTTAATGATTTACTGGCCAAGGATCCACGTTCCGAGAAGGTAATTCTTCCGCTGCGCGATGGTTTAACCTTGATCCGAAAACTCTGATTAGTCACCCTTAACCGGATAGGTTATTTCTACAACCTTACCCCGCATTCCATTAATTACTTCATAACTTCCATTTGTTTGCGATACAAACAAACGGTTTGTCATGTTCTGCAAACGCAATGTTTGCTTGCTTATATCTTTTGCCAGCAGCGGACTACCCGAAACTTTCAGTATTACATCTGTTTTGGTCTTAGTAATCGTTACCGTCACTTTATGAGATTCATCAGTAACATCATGTACAATTAGTAAGGATGTCAGAACACGGACAAACCATTGATGATCCATATTCATCATATAAGATGATAAATCTGAATGCAAGACTATTTCAACTTTCCCTTTATTACGCATTTCAGCAATTGCAACAGCCTCTTTGCACAACTGCACAATATCACATTCCCTAAGATTAAAGCTCATCATTCCAGCTTCCATACGAGATACGTCAAGAATTCGGTTAATCAGCTCCATCAGATGATTGGCCTCTTTATTGATTAATGCAGAATACTCCTCTATTTCTGTGGCCGTCAATGTAGAATCATTGGCCAGCAAATCTACAAAGCCAACAACCGTATTCAGCGGTGTGCGGGTTTCGAAAGTGATATTCTTCAGAAAACGTTCTTTTGACTGATCGGCTTCCTGAACAATAGCAAGAGCCAGACGCATTTCCTGTTCGGTAGTCTGCATCTTTTTATGAATCCTCCATGAACGAAGAATAAGTGTAATCAGCAGCATCAGGAATGCCACAGCAAGAACAATGCGCATAACGTATTTATATGTCTTGTTTCGCTGATTCTCAAGCAGTTCATTCTGTATTTTATAATTGGTTTGCACGGCCTCTTCGCGACGCATCAGACGGTCATCGTTAACAGAATCACGTATAGCTGCCATCTGCTTATACAAATGAATTGCCTCCGGATACAATCCGCGCTTTTCTAATGTAGATGCTTTCATATCACCGATATGCAGACGAAAAACATAATCGCTTTTATCCGATAAACTTAATGCTTTATCGAATGCTGCATCACTTTCTTCGTACTCTCCTTTCAGCGCATGATACTGACCTCTAAAGGTATAATACATAATTGACTGCGTTCTGAAATTCCCATCAGAAAGGTATTCACCCGCCCGTTCGATATGCTTCTGACACATCGCGGCATCTTTTTGCTGCAAATAAATGCGACAATAACCCAGTTCGTTTACCAGAAAACGGTTGTTATATCTAATCCGGTTAGCTGGATCTTTCTCGACCAGGCGCTCAAGTTCCCGTTCAACGATGGCAGTTTGCAAAATAGCCGATTCATAATCGGCCTCCTTCAGGTAAAGAGTCACCATTTTGCTGTGTATCAGCATTCTTTCCTGCAGCGACAAAGATTTTGTTTTCAGTGCCTGCTGATAAAGTGAAATACTCTTGTCAGTATTATCCAGAATGCTTTGTGCATTTGCCTCAATCATTCGGGCATAAGCCACACCTTTGGAATAATTCAGCATTTTACTTTCATCGGCCATCTTCTTAGCTTCATAAGAAGCATATTCGATTTGACCCTCAACAATATATTTTTCCAGCAAACGGTACCATGAATTGAAATATCGCACATAATCTCCGTATTCATAGCTTTTCCGGCGCAACATCCCGAAAGAATAATGCTGCATCGAAATATCGTTGTTCAGAATATAAAAGCGATTGTATTGAAACAGTACGTTCAACTCTCTTGCCTGATCATTTAACGCAACTGATTTCTGCAAAGCCACATCCAAAAGGTCGCGACTCCATGGCATATCAATGTTCTTAATAAAAGATGAAATCAGGAAATCGATCTTTTTATCTTCCCCGGGTAATTCCTGTGCCTTTAACAGAATATTGTCACACTGAGCGTTGTCCTGTGCATACAGATTCCCTTTTGTAATGATACAAAAGAAAAACATCAATATAAGTCCGGTTATTGGGGTTCTTGTAAAGTAATTAATCATTGACAAACGGGATGAGTAAAGATAAAACGTGTTCCATTCGTATAAGATGAGTCAATCCATATATCGCCATGCAGACGATTAATGATAATCTTGCATAAAGAGAGTCCGATACCCGCACTTCCGTTATGGTGAGTTGCAGTTTCGAAACGGTCGAAGACTTTTTTCTGAAGTTCTGCAGGAATACCACATCCGGTATCGGTTACTGTGAATAATACCGTGCCCGAATCACTCCTGTTAAGTTCCAGTGTTATAACACCTTCGGGTGTAAATTTCGTGGCATTTACCAGCAGATTAATCAGCATTTGCTGTAAACGCATTTCATCGGTTTCGATAACAAGACTTTCGAAAGACGTGACAAAAGTAATTTCAGCTTGTGTATGCTTAATACCATCAAGTGTTTTGATCACATTGCGGCAAAGTGCAACCACATCACATGATTTCATCTGAAATGACATACGTTCTGTATCCATACATGATATATCCACAACGTCATTTATCAGATTCAGCAGCAATCCGGCATTAAACTGAATAATGTTGTTGCACTGATTACGCATTTCAGAGTCGACAGTGGGTTCAGAGAGAATAGCAGAAAATCCGGTAAGCGCATTAAGAGGGGTACGAATCTCATGACTCATGTTTGAAAGATACACACTCTTATTATAGATAGATTGTTCGGCCTTACGCTTTGCCTCCTCAAGTTCCATGCGTGTATGGAGCAATCTCACCTTTTGCCAGCGCAAAGAGAGATAACCGATAACTGAAAAGAGAATGGTCAGGAGTAAAAACAGATAGATATACCGCAAAACATCAGCTTGTTGCTGTTGTCGTTCAAGTTCAAGATCACCGATAAAATAGGTGCGTCGCAGATCAACCACTTGTGTAGAGTTAATCTCATTGTAAAGTGAGTCGTATAAAGAGTTCAACTGTTTATAATAGATGGTCGCCTCTTTTAAGTCATTTTTCTCTTCGGCCACATTCACTTTGTTCCACACGTCATTAATAGCCCGTGTATCATTGGAAAAGCAGCAAATGGAAGAAGTAAGAAATACAAGAATAAAAAAATATTTTAGCATTTGTCGTGACATCTGTAGTTGCCTTACAAAGATACATATTAAGAGTTATTCTGTATAACTTCAATAATTAAAACAAATAATATTTAGCGTTATTTATTCTGTTGTTGTCAAAAGCGGAGCTAATCTTGTATTTTCCGCCACTCACCAAGGCTGTTCAATATCCTTTTTTATGCTAAAATTTAAGTAGTTTGTACCTGCTCAACCATATATTTCAGTAATTTTGTGTTATATATATACATAATAAAAAGAAGCATGGAAACAACCCGCCAACAAAAAATATCGCGTCTCATCCAAAAAGAGCTGAGCGAAATCTTTTTGCTGCAGACCAAAGGGATGCATGGAGTACTTATTTCGGTAAGTGCTGTTCGTATCAGCCCCGATATGAGTATCGCCCGCGTTTATCTCAGCATATTCCCTTCAGATAAAGGCGAAGAGATTATTAAAAACATCAACGACAACAAGAAAGCCATTCGTTACGATCTGGGCACACGCGTAGGCAAACAGCTTCGCATTATTCCCGATCTGAAATTCTTTGTAGACGATTCACTCGATTATATCGAAAAGATTGACGGATTGCTGAAGTGAACTTATCGTTTTTCATAGCCCGGCGCTACCTTTTCTCCAAAAAGAAGCACAATGCCATCAACATTATCTCGGGCATATCGGTTTGTGGGGTAACACTTGCCACACTTGCACTGATATGCACGCTTTCTGTGTTTAATGGCTTCCGGGATATGGTCTCGGGACTTTTCACTGCCTTTGACCCCGAGCTAAAGATTACCGTACGCGAAGGAAAAGTATTTGATGGCCGCGATGAAAGAATCATGGCCCTCTATTCACTTCCGGAAATCGAAATGCTAACCGAAACGCTCGAAGAGAATGCCATGGTACAATATAAAGACCGACAGGCCATGGTCACTCTCAAAGGAGTTGATCAGAGTTTCGAGCAAACAACTTCTATTGACAGCATTCTTTATGGCTCCGGCGCTTTTATGGTGAAAGATCATGAAGTTGATTATGCCGTGATGGGTATAGAAATGCTCTACACACTCGGCACAGGCATCCAGTTTGTAGACCCGCTGCGCATTTATATGCCTAAACGCGAGGGGCGTGTTAACGTGGCCAATCCGGCAGCCTCGTTTCAAACCGGCTATCTTTTCTCACCCGGTGTGGTTTTCGGAGTAAAACAGCAAAAGTACGATAGTAATTATATTCTGACCTCAATCGACTTTGTTCGTCGCATGCTGAACTATACGACCGAAGTTTCTGCACTCGAAATCAAGCTAAAGCCTGGCGTAAATCCTGAAAGCGTGAAACAACAGATATCTTCTCTGATCGGTAGCGATTATCTGGTACAAAACCGATATGAACAGCAAGCCGATGTATTCCGTATTATGGAAATTGAGAAGCTCATCTCCTATTTCTTCCTGACCTTTATACTTCTTATCGCCTGCTTCAATGTAATAGGTTCACTTTCGATGCTGATTCTCGATAAACGGGATGATGTTAAAACACTGCGCAATCTCGGAGCTGATAACCGTTTAATAGAGCGTATCTTTTTGTTTGAGGGTCGCATGATTTCTCTTTCGGGAGCTATTGCCGGAATATTCCTGGGATTAATTCTTTGTTTCATTCAGCAGCAGTTCGGAATAATCACACTTGGCGGAGGCGGAAATAGTTTTATCGTCGATGCTTATCCGGTTTCTGTACACTGGCAGGATGTACTGCTTGTATTTGCAACTGTTGTTATCGTGGGTTTTGTGGCTGTATGGTATCCTGTAAAGTATCTTATACGCAGATTGCTGTAAAAAGCACTTCCCAACCAGAATAAAGTAATAACAAACACTAAGAAATCAGAAATTAAGTCTTTCCTGATAAAAAATATATTTGTTATTCAACGAACTAAATACTTACAAATCCAAACTTATTTTCGATAAATTATATAACTTTCAACATATATATAAAGTAATTATTTTTCATTCACAATGCAAATATATCACAGGTTAAGCAAGTTCATATCTATGTTTAAATCATCTTACTAAGTATTTAAATAAAGAATCTGGAAGGATTTATTTTATCCATTTTTTTCGAACTGAAGCGCAATCACCAAAGAAGATATATATCTTTTAGGACTCTTATATATGCTGCAAAACATAGTTTTATTTAAAACAGAACTAAATTGGGACAATTGACAAAAAAATAACTTAAGTGGATTTTTTTGTTAAAATATATTTTGCACATTAATTACTTTTTCATATTTTTGCACTTGTTCTCGAGAGGAGAGCAAACATTATTCATTTATTTAGCGTTTAAATATTATCCGGTCATGAAATCTGGACAATTTCGTAACACAAGGGTAATAGACAAAAACACTAACGCCGCTGTACCAAGATGTACTTTAAAAAGTGAATTTATTCACATTTGGCGTGGTCTTTGTTTATTATTTGTGTTAAGGCAGTCCAGAGTCTCATGAGAATAATATTCCAAAGTTACCACGCCATTTTTTTATCCCATCCACACCTTTTTTCCATCATTTTCTTCTGAAATCATTTAACCAATTAATTACTTATTATCTGTATTCGCATGATTATAATTGTTATTTAATCATCCAAAAGTTATAACAACCCCCGACGATTTTCAGATGTAAAATAATGATTTTCAAGGCTTTTTTCAATACTCTAAACACTTCTTTATTTATACAGAAACTTTTTTGGCACTGCTTTAACACTCTATTTTTCATCCCCATGTTGTTTCTTCTTCAAACCTGTAAATCCATAAGCTTTTTTATAAATATAATATGCCTTTTTTTAAACCCGAATAAACCCTGAATTGTTATGTGATATACAGCTGAGAAAGAAAGCGTTAGAGACTTGTTTATACTTATTTGTCCAACTAAACTTTAACACCATGATTGGAGCAATTATCGGTGATTTTATAGGTAGTGCCTATGAATTTGCCCCTACTAAAGATTACAACTTCGAGTTGATCACTTCAGACAGCGATATCACCGATGATACCATTATGACGATAGCCATAGCGGATGCAATCTTAAATAACATTCCTTATCAGAGTTCATTAAAATATTGGGGAAACAAATATCCCGAACCTAAAGGCGGTTATGGTAACTCCTTCAGGGAATGGCTAAAGAATGAAGATCCCAAACCATATAATAGCTGGGGAAATGGTGCAGCCATGCGAGTTAGTCCGGTGGCATGGGCATTCGACGATCTCGACAAAGTACTTGATGAAGCGAAGAAAGCCGCAGAGTGCACACATAATCATCCGGAAGGTATAAAAGGTGCTCAGGCCACTGCAGCAGCCATTTTCTTAACCAAACAGGGAAAAAGCAAAGAGGAATTAAAGAATTATATCACAACAACTTTCGGTTATGACCTGAACTTCACCATCGAAGATATTCGCAAATGGTATGGTTTCGATGAAAGCTGCCAGGGTACAGTACCACAAGCCATTGTAGCCTATCTGGAAAGCCGTTCGTTCGAAGATGCCATACGCCTGGCCGTAAGTCTGGGCGGTGACAGCGATACACTGGGCTGTATTACCGGTAGCATTGCCGAAGCAAATCTGGATTATAAGATTCCACAAGATTTGTATGATGCCGCCATGCACGCCCTGCCACTTCCGATGAAGAAGATTCTGGAACAGTTTATGAATTGCTACATTTAAATCTCACTAAACAAGTTATAGTTATAAACAAGGCATGTTGCAAATCGCAGTATGCCTTGTTCTGTTTACCGCAAAAGGCTTGGCGGTTTGTTGCAGAAGGCTGTGCACTTTACCGCATAGCCCTCTGCAATTTATTGCATAGCGCTATGCACCGAACACGCAAAGGCTACCCAACATTCTATTCATACCTGTTTATATCTTTATTATCCATTCGGCTGTTTCAACAGCTTATTAACAACTTAACATGCCCTTATAAAGGTGTTATCAACAACTTATCCGTGTTTATCAACAGAGTTATATGATATTATTAACAATCTATTCATAACTCAAAAATAATATTCACCAGAATTCAATGGCCTAAAAAAGTTTTCCATATAGTTATACACAACTTATCAGCTATTTCTTTTTGGTTATTAACAACAAACACTCACTTATCAACAAAACCACCTGAACTAATCATTCAAATATCTGCTACCGGATATCAGGTAAAAATATAATCTGACGTAAAACGATTTTTTATTGTATCTTCGTGGCCCCTTTAAAAATCGGTGTGATTTTCCCGACAGAAAAACCTGCTTCGACGGTGGCAGATGGATTATATCCGCATTTTTACTTTATAAACCGACTTTTACTACGCTTATCAACACCAAAAACCGAGTTATTAACAGATTTCACTGAGTTATTAACAGGTTTACGCGTTATCAACATTAAACAGATTCATTTAGAAAACTTACATTCATCACCAATTATGATAGAATTACCCCATACTATACCCGCTGAACTTACGCATTATATCAGCGAAGAGATATTGCCGTGTTATGCCCGCTTCGACAAAGCACATCAGACTGACCATGCCCAGAAAGTGATTTCCGAGAGTCTGACACTGGCCCAAAACTATGATGTTGACAACTCGATGGTTTATGTAATTGCTGCCTATCACGATTTAGGATTAAGCAACGGTCGCGAGTTTCATCACCTCGACTCGGGAAAGATTCTGATGACAGACACCGAGCTACTGAAATGGTTTACAGAAGAGCAGCTGTTCATTATGAAGGAAGCAATAGAAGATCATCGTGCCTCAAACAAACACGAACCCCGTAGTATATATGGTAAGATTGTGGCAGAAGCCGACCGTATCATCGATAAAGATGTGACTACCCGCCGTACCGTTCAGTTTGGTTTGTCGCATTACCCTGAACTCGATAAAGAAGAACAGTTCGACCGCTTTATGAATCATATTATCCATAAATATGGCAAAGAAGGTTATCTTAAACTCTGGATCGAAGAATCGACAAACGGCAAACAGTTACGTGAATTCCGTGAACTGATCGAAAAGCCGGAGGAGATGCGCTGTATCTTCGAGAAAATCTATGCAGAAGAGCATAAATAACTTCACGGACTTGTCAACACAATCTATTTTGCCGATTTTTGTAGTATAACTTCACCTATAAAGTAATTTACAATTATGGAACAGCTTACTTCAGCCACGATCGATTTTATTGAGAGTCATCTTAACAATACGCCATCTTCGCTGGCATTACAGGCGGCGAAATATCCTGAAGTAGATATGAAAACGGCTATTGTACAAATTGCCGGCCGACAAGTGGCGAAGCACAAGATTCCTTCCTGGTATAGCATTAAGGAGATCAGATATCCACTGCATTTATCGATGGAACAATGTTCCGGTGAAAATACGGCACGCTATAAAGCTTCGCTTGCAGTGGGTTCATCGCTGACCGACCTGACAGGTGGCTTCGGCGTAGACTGTTCGTTCATGGCGCAAGACTTTAAAGAGGCCCATTATGTGGAGCGACAAGAGGCGCTGTGCGAAATTGCAGAGAACAACTTCAGAGTTTTGGGTGAAAATCAGATTCATGTTCATCATGCTGATAGCGTGGAATATCTTCAACAAATGAAACCGGTGGAGTGGATTTTTATCGACCCGGCCAGACGCGACAGCAAAGGCGGAAAGACTGTGGTGATTGCCGATTGCGAACCGGACGTGGCTCAGTTAGAGCGTCTTCTTCTCGAAAAGGCAAGTAAGGTGATGATTAAACTTTCGCCCATGCTCGATTTATCGCTGGCGCTGAATACGCTGAATCATGTTCACGAGGCACATATCATCTCTTCGGGTAATGAGTGCAAAGAGTTATTACTGATATTGAAGCGTGAAAAGCCTGTAGATGATATTCCGGTATATTGCATCAATTTATTGCCCGATGGAATGGAAAAGTTTGTCTTTACCCGTTCAGAAGAGCAGAATGCTATATGCCAATATGCTGCTACCCCTCTGAAATATTTGTATGAACCCAATGCATCTATTATGAAAGCGGGCGCTTTCCGTAGTATCGCTCAAAAATATAGGCTTGATAAACTACACATCAACAGCCATTTGTATACTTCTGATACGTATTGTGCTGATTTCCCAGGACGCATATTTGAAGTAACCGACTATTGCGGCTTCAATAAAAAGGAGTTGAAAACGAAGTTGGGCGGACAAACTAAAGCAAATATTGCGGTACGCAACTTCCCGGCTTCGGTAGCCGAGATCAGAAAGCGCACTAAACTGACTGAGGGGGGAGACCTTTATTTATTTGCCACTACCCTTGCAGATGATAGTAAAGTCATGATTTTCTGCCGCAAACCTACTGTTCAGGTTTCGTAGGTTCGGCAGCGGGAGCGGCCGCATCAGGAGCTTCCGCCGACTGTTGTTGAACTACGGGTGGCGGAGTTGATGGTGCAGCGGATGCATCCTGCGTATCCGAATTAAGAGAGTTTGCACTGTCATTCCTCATATCGTAATGGCTAAAGAAACCTTCAGGCTTATCTTCAAACTCCGCTTCCTTCTTAACAATATCTTCATTCCGCTTATTCTCTTCCACACGCCTTTCTGCCATAGCCTCATCATATTGCGGGAAGTTGGTACGCATCTCGTTTTTAGGAATAGTCGTTTCATTTCCATCGCGATTGGCACGATAATGAGGCGATAAGATTTCAACACCATTCTTATTGAATATATCCTGAATGTTCTGATGAAGATCTGAATAGATTTGCGTCATATGATCGGCATCGCGAATATAGGCATTGATCTGGTAAACCGGATAGAAGTCGTTGAGCGAAGTCTCAAGAACAAATGGCTTGGGATCTTCGAGCACACCGGGTGTATTGAGTGCCGAGTTGATTAGCATCTCATGCACTTCGCGCCATGGCGCATCATACCCGATGGTGACTTCGGAGTGAATAATCAGACCAAACTCACGAGCCGAGCGGCTATAATTAACTGTTTGCGATGACATCATAAACGAGTTAGGCAACGTTACCACTTCATTCTTCGGCGTACGGATACGAATCACCAGTGGTGTCTTTTCAATCACATTTCCCATCGTATCATTCAGCTTGATGCGGTCGCCAATCTTGAATGAACGCATATAGGTAATCACCAGTCCGGCAATGACATTACCGATAACCGTACTTGATCCGAGCGAAACAATTAAACCTATAAAAACCGATATGCCCTGAAATACACCATCTTTTGAACCTGGCAGATACGGATAAATCATGGCCAGCATAAAAGCATACAAAAAGAAGCGAATGATATGAAAGGAGGGAATGGCCCAGTCGGGGTAGAAACCGCCGATTTTTAACCGCTCACCCTGTATTTCATTGGCCAGATAACGTACTAACTTAATCAGGTAATGAATAGCAATCCAGATAATAATAATGGTAAAAAGATTGGGGATATAATGCACGATACCCATAAGAATACTTTTTACCGGATCCCAGATATAAGAAAGCAGCTTAGTGGCCAGTTTCTTGGTCTGTGGGAAAATAGAGAACATTAGTGGCACGGTGAGTATCAGTAAGACAATCAGCAAGGCATAGCGCAGCATACTGGCAAAGAATGTCAGAATCTTAACCTGCTTATCGATATCCAGCACCTCGAAATTCTGAATTGAAAGGGGTTTCAGTTTTTGCTCGCCATAATGCTCTATCCTTGTCCGTGATTTTCGGAATAGCCAGTTGGCCAGCTTAAACAGCGCGATCTGTCCACACAGAATCAAAAGGAAAAAGAGGATGCGTTTACCTAACTCCCACCAACTGTGGATTCGCTTCATCTCTTTTATCTTCTCCACAATCGCCGTTCTATATCTGTTAGCAAGAGATTCCCGGGTAACTCCGGCCCATAAAGCATCCTGATTGGTAACCGATGCAATGATTTCTTTTCCGTACATTACACTACTGACATCATCAGAGGTAGACACATAGATAGAATCGGGAGTTACGCGAAATTTCTTGGCAATCTTCTTTATCGCCTCAGCCTCCATATCGGCTCTCTGCTGTGCACTGATACCCTCAGTTTTACCATATATATAATAAAGCGTATCACGGTCGACTATCACCGGAACACCTTTGGTAATACTACGCAGGGAATCGATACGATGCTTTTGCAAAATCTCTTTCAGCGAATCACCTTTATAATGCTGTAGTTGCAGTTGCTCGAATTCCATCCTGAGATTGGCTTCGCTCAGGCGCACACTATCCATTTCGCGGTAAAGACGAACAATAGCCATCGAATCATAATTGACCTCTTCATCAATAGAGTCGGCGCTCAGACTATCGGGTCGTAATACACGTCCCAAATCCTGAAACAATTGTGCAGAAGTATTGACAGAGACAAGCAAGAGTAACAGAGAAATCAGATAACCTCTTTTCATAGCAATGTGTTGCAACGTTAGTTCATTATATCTAATAATAAACATCTGAAAATGAAAGATTGTTTAACGGTTCAATGGGATATAAATAATAATTGTAAACAAGTTGAAAGATTATGCCTGATAAATTTATGAACCGTTAAAAACACAAATCAGGGATTATTCATTAACTTTGCTCCTAAACAACTATAACTATGGACATTATAATGCTTATCGGGGGACTTATCCTCATATTAGTCGGAGCAAACGGACTGACGGATGGTGCGGCCTCTGTTGCCACACGCTTTAAAATATCGCCACTGATTATCGGTCTGACCGTCGTTTCTTTCGGTACCTCGGCGCCTGAGTTAACCGTAAGCATCACCTCTGCTATAAAAGGCAATGCTGATATGGCAGTAGGAAATGTAGTCGGTAGTAATTTGTTCAATACATTGATGATTGTAGGATGCACAGCTCTTGTTGCTCCTATCCTCATTACCCGCAATACACTTCGCAAAGAGATTCCGCTATGCATTCTTTCATCTGTCGTTTTATGGATCTGCGGAAATGATATACTTCTGAACCATAGCTCAGTCAATATTATATCGCGAACTGAAGGGTTATTGCTTCTATGTTTCTTTCTGATTTTCCTTGGGTATACCATTGCCGTGGCAAAGAAAGGTGATGAACCATCGGGGGAACAAATCAAGGAATTACCCTTATGGCGATCCATTGTTTATTTCATCGTAGGACTGGCAGCGCTTGTATTCGGAGGCGATTGGTTTGTGGAGGGTGCATCAAACATCGCCCGTCATCTGGGCGTCAGCGAATCGGTCATCGGTTTAACCCTGGTAGCCGGTGGAACATCGTTGCCCGAGCTGGCTACATCGGTGGTAGCAGCATTCAAAAAGAATCCCGAACTGGCCATTGGTAATGCCATCGGGAGTAATCTGTTTAATATCTTCTTTGTACTGGGTTGTGCCGCAAGTATTACTCCTTTGCAAACCACCGGAATCACCAATTTCGATTTAATCTCACTGGTCATTGCCGGCGTATTGCTCTGGTGTTTCGCACTGCTATTTGGTCAGCGCATTATCAAACGTTTCGAGGGCGCCATACTGATAGCCTGCTATGTGGGCTATATCACCTACCTCATCGTTACGGCCAAAGGATAAAAGGATCAGACAAAGCGATCCTTTAACTCTTCGGGTAGTTCGGGCATTGCTCCATGCTGCGTGCAGACAAATGCCGATACATCGACAGCCAGCTGATGTGCCTCTGCTATCGGTTTCCCTTTAATGATGGCGGTACAGAAAGCAGCGGTAAACGAATCGCCTGCACCAACCGTATCGGCTACTTCTACTTTAGGGGTTTCAAGGAAAGAGAACTCTCCCGGTTTAAAAACGTAGCTTCCATTTGTGCCACAGGTCAGAATGAGCATCTTCAGATTATATTTCGACATCAGGATCCAGCATTTATTCTCGAGGTCGATGCCCGGATAACCAAACATACGACTCAGAATCACAAGTTCTTCGTCATTAATCTTTAAGACATTGCACATCGTCAAAGAATCATGTATAATCTCTTCGGTATAGAAATGCTGGCGCAAATTAATATCGAATATTTTAAGCGGATCAACGCTTTCGGGAATGGTTTCGACAAACTCCTTAATGGTGGCTCTGCTCACAGGACAGCGTTGAGCCAACGAGCCAAAACATACCGCCTTGGTATGCAAAGCCAGCTTTTTCAGTTCGCTGGTATAGGGAATATTATCCCAGGCCACATCTTCTTTAATCTCATAGCAGGGTACTCCCATCTCGTCCAGAGTAACCTGCACGGTTCCGGTAGGAAAATCGACCCTTGACAAAGAGTAATCCAGTCCTTTCTGATTGAATATATCAAGTATATCATCGCCGGCCTCATCGTGACCAATAGCACTCACTGCACAACTGTTCAGTCCGAGTTGCGATACATGAAAAGCAAAGTTAGCCGGTGCACCACCTATCTTCTTTCCATCAGGGAACATATCCCATAAAGCTTCTCCCATTCCAACAATTACCATACTTCTTCTGTTAGTGTTAAACGTATACAATTCTTAGTTATCAGTTTATAAACTGAAAACATCTGATTTTTAAATTTAGTTCGTAGAAAACTATTTTAGGTTAATACGCTATCATTTACAACAGATATAAAAAGAGGCCGGAAACTTGTATTTTTAACACTAAAAATATACCTAAAGCATTAATTATAAAGTGTTCGTGAGCGGTTTTTATCAAAAATCAACACAGCAGTTAGAAAATTATACTTTATATTTGTGCTCAAATCATTACTACAAATATGGCAATCACTATAAAGAAGGTATCTTCTAAAAGCGAATTAAAGAAGTTTATTCGATTCAACTATTTCATGTATAAGGACAATCCTTATTCTGTGCCCGATCTTTTCGACGACATGCTGAATACATTCAACAAAAAGAAAAACTCTGCTTTCGAGTTTTGCGAAGCAGACTATTTTCTTGCATATCGCGATGGTAAAATCGTAGGCCGCATCGCAGCAATTATCAATAAACGTGCCAATGAAGCATGGAATAAAAAAGATGTTCGCTTTGGGTGGATTGATTATATTGATGATCTTGAAGTATCGGCTGCCTTATTAAAAGCGGTAGAAGACTGGGGTAAAGAAAGAGGAATGGATCACATTATCGGTCCGCTGGGCTTTACCGACTTCGATGCCGAAGGTATGCTGATAGAAGGTTACGACCAGCTAAGTACAATGGCTACCACTTATAATTATCCGTATTACCCTGAACATATGGTAAAACACGGATATGAGAAAGATGCCGACTGGGTAGAGTTTAAAATAAACGTGCCCGACGAAATGCCAGAAAGATATACCCGAATCGCTGAACTGATTATGAAGAAATATAATCTTCGAATCAAGAAATATACATCGAGCAAAAAGATTGCAGCCGATTATGGTCAGGAGATATTCAAACTGATGAACGAAGCGTACAGCCCGCTTTACGGATTTGCTCCACTAAGTCAGGGACAGATTGACCAGTATGTAAAAATGTATCTGCCGATTATGGATTTGCGTATGATCTCGCTTATTGTCGATGAAAACGATCAGTTGGTAGCAGTAGGCTTGTCGATGCCTTCATTGTCGGAAGCGCTACAGAAAGCTAAAGGCCGCTTATTACCTTTGGGCTGGTTCCATCTGGTAAAATCACTCTTCCTGAAACGTCCGAAAACTCTCGATTTGCTGTTGGTAGCTGTAAAACCTGAGTATCAGAATAAGGGAGTAAATGCACTATTGTTCTACGATCTTTTACCGATTTATCAGCAAATGGGTTTCAAAGATGCTGAGTCTAACCCTGAACTTGAGCACAACGGAAAGATACAGGCGCAATGGAGTGCTTTTGATCCGGTTCAGCATAAACGCCGCCGTGCTTACATTAAAGAGATTTCATAACAAACCATGGGAAAGAACGAATTAATACCTTTAGATAATATTGTAACGGTAGCCTATACCGACGATAATATTCGTACGCTGAGCGATATGGAGCACGTGCGTACACGCCCCGGTATGTATATCGGTAAACTTGGCGATGGTGCTCATCCCGAAGATGGTATTTATGTGCTTCTGAAAGAAGTACTCGATAATAGTATCGATGAATTTAAAATGAATGCCGGCAAGAAGGTTGAAATCAATGTAGAGGACAATCTGCGTGTCTCGATTCGCGACTTTGGCCGTGGTATTCCGCAAGGCAAAATGGTAGAGGCCGTGAGCGTACTGAATACCGGTGGTAAATATGACAGTAAGGCTTTTAAGAAAAGTGTCGGACTGAATGGTGTGGGTATTAAAGCCGTTAATGCACTTAGCTCGCGCTTCGAAGTAAGAAGTTACCGCGATGGTACGGTTCGTATTGCTACTTTCGCCAAAGGTCAGCTATTGACCGATGAAACCATGTCGACAACCGAAGAAAACGGAACATATATCTTCTTCGAACCCGATAATACGCTTTTCACCGGCTATAGTTTCCGATCAGAGTTCATCGAGACGATGCTTCGTAACTATACGTATCTTAATACCGGACTGGCTATTATCTATAACGGTCAGCGCATCATCTCCAGAAATGGTCTGGAAGATTTGCTGAACGATAACATGACTTCTGTACCTCTGTATCCTATCATTCACTTAAAAGGAGAAGATATTGAGATTGCATTTACACATACCGGTCAGTATGGCGAAGAATATTATTCATTCGTAAACGGACAGCATACCATACAAGGCGGTACACATCAGAGTGCTTTCAAAGAGCACATTGCCCGTACCATAAAAGACTTTTACAATAAGAACATGGATTATGCCGATATCCGTAACGGACTGGTGGCTGCCATAGCTGTAAATGTAGAAGAACCTTTGTTCGAGAGTCAGACCAAGATTAAACTCGGTTCAACCAATATGTCACCCGGTGGTGTAACGGTCAATAAGTTTGTCGGCGATTTCGTAAAGACTGAAGTCGACAACTATCTGCACCGCCATGCCGATGTAGCCGAAGTGATGTTGCAAAAGATCCAGGAGTCAGAAAAGGAGCGCAAAGCCATTGCCGGTGTTACTAAACTGGCGCGCGAACGTGCCAAGAAAGCCAATCTGCATAACCGTAAACTTCGTGATTGCCGTCTGCATCTTAACGATCCCAAAGGCAAAGGACTGGAAGCTGATTCTTGCATCTTCATTACCGAGGGTGACTCAGCGAGTGGATCTATCACAAAGAGTCGCGATGTGAATACGCAGGCTGTATTCAGTCTTCGTGGTAAACCACTGAACTCGTATGGACTCACCAAGAAAGTAGTGTATGAAAACGAAGAGTTCAATCTGCTTCAGGCCGCATTGAATATTGAGGACGGCATTGAAGGATTGCGTTATAATAAAGTAATCGTTGCGACCGATGCCGATGTCGATGGAATGCACATCCGCTTATTGCTGATTACTTTCTTCCTACAGTTCTTCCCAGACCTGATTAAGAAAGGACATGTTTATATTCTTCAGACTCCGCTTTTCCGCGTACGCAATAAGAAGAAGACGATTTATTGCTACAGCGATGAAGAGCGAATCAATGCCATCAAGGAACTGAACCCTAATCCTGAGATTACCCGATTTAAAGGATTGGGAGAGATCTCGCCCGATGAGTTCAAACACTTTATCGGCAAGGACATTCGTCTTGAACAGGTATCTCTCCGCAAAACTGACCTTGTAAAAGAGCTCCTTGCTTTCTACATGGGCAAGAACACGATGGAACGTCAGACCTTTATCATCGATAATCTGGTTGTGGAAGAAGATTTACCATAAACTTTCAGATACATTATAAAACTATAAAATAGGTTCACGAACAAATCGTGGACTTATTTTTTAAATGATAATATAACTTTTAAATAGCCGAAAAGAATGAAAAGAGCCGTATTCCCGGGCACATTCGATCCCTTTACAGTTGGACACTATTCTGTAATTAAGCGTGCACTGACCTTCATGGACGAGATCATTATAGGTGTGGGGGTAAATATGAACAAGCACACCCACTTTCCCATAGAGAAACGTGTGGAAATGGTCAGTGACCTGTACAAAGACAATCCGAAGATTAAAGTCGTGGCCTATGATACGCTTACCGTAGACCTGGCGACAAAATATGACGCCGGATTCATTGTCAGAGGAATACGTACCGTAAAAGATTTCGAATATGAAGAAACCATAGCCGATATTAACCGTCAGCTGGCCAATATCGAAACTATATTACTTTTCACTGAACCAGAACTGACTGCAGTTAGTTCTACAATAGTAAGGGAATTATTAGCGTATGGTAAAGATGTATCGATGTATCTTCCGAAAGGAATGAAGATAGATTAAACTTTACTGACATCCGCGTGATGCGGAGATATCGTAGATGTGCATTCCCCGATAGGTATTATACAAAAGATTAAAAACTAAAAATTAGCGAGAATGAAACGTTTAATGATGATGACGGCAGTCTGTATTGCAGCGATTGCAGTTTATGCCCAGAAATTTGGCTCACCTGCCATGGAAAAACTCAGCACAGCACAGTTCGCCATTGCCAATCTTTATGTTGACTCGGTCGATGAAAACAAACTGGTAGAAGAAGCCATTATCCAGATGCTGAATCAGCTCGATCCTCACTCAACCTATTCTTCAGCCGAAGAAGTAAACAAGCTTAAGGAAAGATTACAGGGTAATTTCGATGGAATCGGTGTGCAGTTTCAAATGATAGAAGATACACTTCTGGTGATTCAACCCACCTATAAAGGCCCGTCAGATAAGGTAGGTATTCTTGCCGGCGACCGTATCATCGCTGTAGACAATGCACCGATTGCCGGTGTGAAAATGGATACCGAAGAAATTATGAAACGCCTGAAAGGACCGAAAGGTACACAGGTAAATCTCACAGTAATTCGTCGGGGCGAAAAGAAACCCCTCAACTTTAAAGTTACCCGCGATAAGATACCCGTACATACACTCGATGCTGCTTATATGGTAGCACCCGGGGTAGGTTATATCAAGATTAATAGCTTTGGGGCTACTACCACCGAAGAGTTGCTTACTGCCATGAAAGATCTGAAAAAGCAGGGTATGGTAGATCTTATTCTCGACCTGCAGGGTAATGGTGGCGGCTATCTCGAAGCTGCCGTAGATATGGCCAATGAATTCCTGAAAGAGAGAGAACTTATTGTTTATACTGAAGGCCGTGTGGCCCAACGCAGGGACTTCTATGCAAAAGGCAACGGAGGAATGCGTAAAGGCAAGCTGGTAGTTTTGGTTGATGAGTACTCTGCTTCGGCCAGCGAAATTGTTTCGGGAGCCATTCAGGATTGGGATCGTGGTGTGATTGTGGGTCGCCGCACATTTGGTAAAGGTCTGGTGCAACGTCCTATCGATCTTCCCGACAAATCGATGATCAGATTGACCGTGGCGCGCTATTATACACCTTCAGGTCGCAGCATCCAGAAACATTACGAGGCAACAGCCGATACCGAACTTACTTCATCGGGGTCAAGCGGTGCTGATAATGCCAAGCGTTATCGCGAAGACTTGCTGAATCGCTTTAACAGTGGTGAACTGATGAGTGCTGACAGTATCGTATTTCTCGATTCGCTAAAGAAGCAAACGCTGAAACTGGAACGTACTGTTTATGGTGGCGGAGGTATTATGCCCGATATTTTTGTACCGATTGATACAACGCTGTTTACCAACTATCATCGCAACCTGGCATCTAAAGGTGCGGTAACTCAGACTATTGCCAAGTATATCGAGAATAATCGTAAGTCGCTCAAATCGAAATATTCAAACTTCAATAAGTTTAATCAGGAGTTTGTAGTCGATGAAGCACTGATGAGTCTGCTTCGCGAAACCGGCAATAAAGTGGGTGTTACTTTCGATCAGGAACAATATGATAAATCATTACCTTATATACAGACACAGCTCAAAGCATTAATTGCCCGCGACCTGTGGGATATGAATGAGTTTTATCAGGTAATGAATACCACCAACGAAAGTTTGGACAGGGCGCTTCAGGTCATCAACTCCAATGAGTATGATCAGATACTGAGCAATACCTCAAAATAATCAGAAGGACCAGGCCACATCAGCCTGGTTTCTTTTTTTCCCTTCAAACAACCAGCGGTTCAGCCATCGGTTTACATAAATATTAACCACTGCGCAGCCCGAACCGATTACTGCCCCTGCAATGACATCAGACGGGTAATGAACCCCTTCGTTCATTCGCGAGAAGCCTACCGAGCAAGCCCAGATAGCAGATGGTGCGATGACATACCATTTAGGATACGTAATACTGAGCGATGTAGCTACCGAAAAAGCCACAGCAGTATGTGAGGAAGGAAAGGAAGGACTACTTTCATGACTATAGGGATGAACTCTATCCGGATACTTCAGATAGGGACGTTCACGGTCTATCATATATTTCAGAGCATAAGTCACTACAAAAGCTTCGGCAAGAGAAGAACCGATATAAATGGCATCCTGATATAATTTGGTATCTTTTTTAAACGCCCCGCAGGCAGCAATAACGGCAGGTACACCAATAGATATATAGGGAGCCGATTTGGACATGACCTTACTGTAGTTGCGTATACCACGGCCATTCCAGCTATTAATCGTGTGTAATGTGTTTATATCCCAGTTTTGTGCACTTAGTGTCAACGTGCAAATAAATAACAACAAGACAGATAGAAATCGTTTCATAAATCGAATTATAAAATATGGTCAACAAAGATAGCGTAATTTTATGTCTATTAAGATATTTTCTATATCTTTGTTGCTATTCTTAAAAAACTATTATTGTTTTTTTCACACCATGAAGAATACGCTCTGCAAAAGATACACTGACTGCTCACTATGTACAAAGGCCTCCAAAGGCGTTTTTACCTATAATCATTTTCCGCAAGGACAACATTTCCCTGCCGACAAATGTACGCAGAATTGTATTCTTTTTCTACTAAAAGGAGAGCTACTCGTTAACAGCATGGAGCATCCAGGCACCACACTTCATCCCGGTGAATTTATACTTCAGGCCATTGGTTCCAAGATTGAAATCCTCGCTCTAACCGAGGTAGAATATATTGTATATTGGTTCAACGAACTACCCATTGCCTGCCAGAGTCGCCATTCGGAAATTATGGACAATGCCGAGGAGCCCAGCTATTATACTCCTTTGGTAATGTCAGAACAGATCAAGACTTACATGAATGGTCTTAAGGAATATCTTGAAGAGGGTATGCCATGCGGTTTATTTGTGGAACTGAAGATCAAAGAACTGATTTTCCTGCTGACCTGCTATTATCCGATGAATCAGATCTGCCGTTTCTTCTTCCCGATCAGTACCTATACAGAGAGTTTCCACTACTTTGTGATGAACAACTACAACAAAGTAAAGAATGTAGAGGAGTTTGCACAGTTAGGCGGATACAACATCACCACTTTCCGTCGTTTGTTCCGTAACATGTATAACGTACCAGTATATGAATGGATTCTGACTAAAAAGCGTGAAGGCATTCTCGAAGATCTGACAAACACCAAAGATCGTATCAACGAAATCAGCAGCCGCTACGGTTTCGATTCAGCATCGCATTTTGCGCACTTCTGCAAAGCTTCTTTCGGCGATACGCCCCGCGCACTCCGCAATAATGCGCAGAAGGGAAATAAAACCGAAAAATAACACTCTTTTTCCTGTTTATTTTTTAACTCTTCCACGATAAGGTTTAGAAACTTCTTTACCTTAAGCCTCATTGTATCCACATTTATCAGCAAGCATTCACCACCATCAGAAATGTCTCTGGCAAGCGCTTTTCAAATAAAGAATAATTTCTTTAATCCTTGTATAATAGCCTTATTTGGTTTACTTTTGCATCGAAAAACAAATAAACTGCTAATATTAATATCTCAATAACTAACTAACAATTAAAAAAACAATC
Organism: uncultured Bacteroides sp.; assembly: GCA_947074195.1. GTDB lineage: Bacteria > Bacteroidota > Bacteroidia > Bacteroidales > Bacteroidaceae > Bacteroides. The sequence goes on along the minus strand of CAMTOS010000020.1, from coordinate 2,741 downwards.
ATTTATGTGGTTAAGTAATTCATCTGTAGGAAGGAAAGTGGTGATGAGCGTTACCGGTCTTGCCCTTATCCTCTTTCTGACATTTCACTTGGCGATGAATCTGGTAGCCCTTTTCTCTTATGAGGGTTACAACATGATTTGCGAATTCCTCGGCGCCAACTGGTATGCCCTTGTCGGCACTTTGGGACTTGCATTCCTTTTCATTGTACATCTTATCTATGCTTTTTGGCTAAATGTACAAAATCGTCGCGCGCGTGGTAATGTTCGCTATGCCGTAACAAACACACCTAAAATGGTGGAGTGGTCATCAAGAAACATGTTGGTACTTGGTATCATCGTAATTGCTGGTCTTGGCCTTCACCTTGTAAACTTCTGGTCAAAAATGATGTTGGTAGAGCTGATCCACGATTTCGGTGGTCACCCAGAAGGCATCGGTTTGGCAACAAACGGTGTTTACCACATTCAGCAAACATTTGCTAATCCTATTTTCGTGGCACTTTACCTTGTATGGCTTGGTGCATTGCTTTTCCACCTTACTCACGGTTTCTGGAGTTCTATGCAATCTCTTGGTTGGAACAACAAAGTTTGGATCAACCGTTGGAAGTTCATCTCTAACATCTACGCTTGGGTGCTTTGCGGAGGTTATGCTCTTATCGTAATCTTGTTTTTCATCCAATCTTTGTGTTGTTAATTTTTTAACCGATTAAAAGAACTAAGCATTATGACTCAGATAGATTCAAAAATTCCAGAAGGCGCATTAGCCGAAAAATGGAGTAACTATAAAGCTACACAGAAACTTGTTAACCCTGCGAACAAGCGTCGTCTCGATGTTATCGTGGTAGGTACTGGTCTTGCCGGTGCTTCTGCTGCTGCATCTCTTGGCGAAATGGGTTTCAGAGTATTCAACTTCTGTATTCAGGATTCTCCACGTCGTGCACACTCTATCGCTGCACAGGGAGGTATCAACGCTGCTAAGAATTACCAAAACGACGGTGACTCTGTTTATCGTCTTTTCTACGATACAATTAAAGGTGGTGACTACCGCGCACGTGAAGCAAACGTTTACCGTTTGGCCGAAGTGTCTAACGCCATCATCGACCAATGTGTGGCACAAGGTGTTCCTTTTGCCCGCGATTACGGTGGTACACTCGATAACCGCTCTTTCGGTGGTGCTCAGGTATCACGTACATTCTATGCCCGCGGCCAGACTGGTCAGCAGCTGCTTCTTGGTGCATACTCTGCATTGAGCCGCCAGGTGCAATTGGGCACAGTAAAATTGTTTACCCGCTACGAAATGCTTGACCTTGTAGTAATCGACGGTCGTGCACGTGGTATCATTGCCCGCAACCTGGTAACAGGTAAGCTCGAGCGTTTCTCTGCTCACGCTGTGGTAATTGGTACTGGTGGTTATGGTAACGCTTACTTCCTTTCTACAAATGCAATGGGTTCTAACGGTTCATCGGCTATCCAGTGCTACCGTCGTGGTGCTTACTTCGCTAACCCATGTTTTGCACAGATCCACCCAACCTGCGTTCCTGTACACGGTGATCAGCAATCAAAACTGACTTTGATGTCTGAATCATTGCGTAATGACGGTCGTATCTGGGTTCCTAAAAAGATCGAAGATGCAAAAGCATTGCAGGCAGGTACTAAGAAACCAAACGATATTCCTGACGAAGATCGTGACTTCTACCTGGAACGTCGCTACCCTGCATTCGGTAACCTTGTACCACGTGACGTTGCTTCGCGTGCTGCTAAAGAACGTTGCGATGCCGGTTTCGGTGTAAACAACACAGGTTTGGCTGTATTCCTTGATTTCAAATATGCTATTCAGCGTTTGGGCGAAGATGTGGTTCGCGCTCGTTACGGTAACCTTTTCGATATGTACGAAGAGATTACAGACGAAGATCCATACCACGTGCCAATGATGATCTTCCCTGCTATTCACTACACAATGGGTGGTATCTGGGTTGATTATGAACTGATGACTTCTATCCCTGGTCTTTTTGCTATCGGTGAAGCTAACTTCTCGGATCACGGTGCTAACCGTCTGGGTGCTTCTGCATTGATGCAAGGTTTGGCCGATGGATATTTTGTATTGCCTTATACTATTCAGAACTACTTATCAGATCAGATTCAGGTTCCTCGTTTCTCTACAGATCTTCCTGAATTCGTTGCAACTGAAAAAGAAGTAATGGATAAGATCGAAAAGATCAAAGCTGTAAACGGTAAAGCTTCTGTAGACTCTATCCACAAAAAACTGGGTCACATCATGTGGGACTTCGTGGGTATGGCACGTACAGCAGAATCGTTGAAAAAAGCGCTTGTAGGTATCGAAGAAGTAAGAAAAGAGTTCTGGGCAAACGTTCGCATCCCTGGTGATGTAGATGACTTGAACATCGAACTTGAAAAAGCTCTTCGTCTGATCGACTTCATCGAAGTTGGTAAACTGATGGCCCTTGATGCTTTGGATCGTAACGAGTCTTGTGGTGGTCACTTCCGTGAAGAATACCAGACACCAGAAGGTGAAGCTCTTCGCGACGATAAAGACTACTCGTATGTATCTTGCTGGAAATATACCGGCGAAAACACGGATCCTGAATTGATCAAAGAAGATTTGAACTATCAGTTCGTGAAAGTACAAACCCGTAACTACAAGGCATAATTCGGTTAATCAAATAAAGGAAAACAAAAAATGGAAAAAAGTATATCATTCACACTGCGCGTATGGCGCCAGAAAG
>CAMTOS010000019.1 GCA_947074195.1 uncultured Bacteroides sp. | reverse complement strand
GGATCACACCCATAGTTTTTTTCCTGAAATAACTGATGCACCTCGCACTCCCAGTCAATAGCTGCCACCAGTTCGCGGCAAGCCAGTATGCCCGGCATATCTTTATCATTGCGCGGACCGTCCTGATAAAGGAAAAGACGCGACGGACGAGCCTCTTTCACCTGAGCAAAAACCTGTGACAAAGGCTCGGGGCGATTGAAGAATAATATCAGTACTGATACATCGACTAAAGCGGGTTTCATGATTCTTTAATTAATTCCGGTTGCAAATAAATGGCGTGTATCTTACGGTTTTCCTCAGAAGGAATGTCCATATAGTTTTTATATAAATCTTTCAGATAATTATCCGGGTTAGCCGGGGCCATAAATGTCTTTCCTTCGAAAGTGATTTCGGACAACGGGAATACATCTGCATTACGATGCATAATGCCATAACCATTGTTTATCAATATATTAGAGATAAACTTATCTTTTTTATAGAACAGGCTTAACGACTTCCACAGCAGTTTATAAGCGTTATATTTAAAGCCAAAATAGAAGAATTCAGCAAAGGCACGCATAGTAAAATAATGCGGTTTTTTCAGAATAGAATTACTCTTTGAGATACTTTTCGTAATCTTTTTCACCCATGAGCGTGGCATATCCGGATAGGGAATAAAAGGGAAAATATCGATATATAATCCTTTCTGGTATTCATGACTAAAGGTGTCGCCCGACTCTATATAAAGAGAATTCAGATCTCTGATCTTTGTTATCGGTTCTTTATTGTAAGGGTCGGTTTGAGGAGTCTGAAGAAACAGCGTTGGCGACAATTCTTTGGGTGCGATTTCGATAAAACGCTGCAAATCTTCCAGCGTCATACCAATATCAATATCATCATCCCAGGGAATAAAACCACCATGGCGCATCGCTCCAAGTAATGTACCTCCGTCGAGCCAGTAGTTTATATGATGTTTTTTGCAAATCAGGTCAACTTCTTCGAGGATAGACAACTGTTTCAGCTGGCAAGCCCGAAGATTGTTAGCAACATATTGTTTTAGTTTTGAGTCGGTCATACTTTCTTTTTTCTCACATCAATTACCTGTCCGGTAAAATCTGAATTAAGTGTTTGTAATGTGGCAATAGCTACTTCGCGGGCAGACAGAAGACTTTCATCGGGTTCATTCCCGAAATTCTTTACCCGCATAGGCGTTTTAGTACGTTCTGGATTGATGCAATTTACATTAACACCCACCGGTTCCCACTCCTGCGCAATGGCTTGTACAAAGTTGACGATAGCCGCTTTGGTAGAAGAGTAGATGCTGTAGAACGCTCTGCCACGTGTATAAGAGCTGGAGGTAAAGAAAATAAGTTTACCCCTGGTCTCCTTCAGATAAGGATAAGATTCCAGTGCCACATTAATCGTGCCCAGATAGTTCGTATTTATGGTATTGCAGATCGTCTCGTAGTCGGTTGCCACCAACAGTTCTTTACTGAGAAGTCCGGCTGTGTTTATAATAAAATCGATATGCCCTTCGGCCTGATTCACAGATTCAAGCACTTTGCCAACCTGCTCTTTATTGCCAACATCCACATGGTTTAGTTTTCGCGAAAAGCTATAAACTTTAGCCCCGCGTTCTTCAAGTAATTCACCAATCTCTTTGCCAATACCATAGCTACCGCCGAAAATAACAGCAACCTTGTTTTCGAACTTCTCATCCTGCAAGGAAGCAGAAGGCAATTCACTTTTCCGTAGCTGGAAGTATTTATCCAGAAGATAAGTATCTTCTTTATAAGTAAGCTTCATATTGCTTTCCTCACCCAACACCACATAAACAGGGACATCGGGCAAGTATTTCACTACCACACCACAATCATCAGTCACCTTAAAGTTTTCATCTTTAAGAGCGATTTCATAAGCCTTGGCAATGGTATCGATATGGAAAGCCTGCGGAGTCTGGCCCCGCATCAGATTGGAACGGTCGGGAATCTGCGATATAAACTCGCCTTTCACCTGTATAATAGTATCGGTAGCAGGCATAGCCACATCGATGGCCTGATATTTACCCAACGCATCGATCACATCATTAATAATGCGCTGACTCACCAGAGGTCGAACGGCATCATGAAATATCAGATTTACATCTTCATCCTGATACGCTTTAATGGCCGAAAGGCTCGAATGATAACGTTCAGCACCGCCTTTAAGGATTTTCTTTACCTTCTTCCAGCTATTTTTAATGATGGCTGTTTCAAAGTCGAAAACATAAAACGGATTAGAAACAATTGCAATTTCATCAATATTAGGATTACTTTCAAATGAGTCGATTGTATGTTCGACCACCATTTTACCGGCTACTTTAAAAAACTGCTTAGGAGTAGACAGTCCTAAACGACTTCCTATTCCACCCGCTAATATAATGGCAATGTTTCTTTTCATCTCTTGATAATTAATGATTTGCAAAAATAGCGATTATCTACCCATTCGTTTTCTTTTTCAGCAGATATTCTACGCTTTCTCTGAAGGTAACCGCTTTACTTCCCCACATTACCAATATATAAATGGCTGCAGCAAGAATAATTTTACACAATAAGCGTAAATAGATATTCTCTATATCGCGGGTAATGAAATAGGTAGCGATCATGACCGCTGCGGCTATTACTGCAAAAGGGGTGATATCTTTAAGGGCATCGAAAAGGGTGAGTTTTATCTCTTTATTGACGAAATATTGCCAGACAAAAAGCCAGCAGATGTTGATGGCGACATATACCGATATCATAGTGGTAATGCCGTAAGGATAGAGAATGAGCATCACTCCGAGCTGAAGAAGTCCGAGCAGAATGATGTTCCACATATAGACATTGGATTTACCCTTGCTGATAATCAGGTTAGAATAAAGTCCGGTAATAGGAATGAATGCTCCGCTGATGCAGAGAATCTGCAGGATAACCACACTACCCAACCATTTGTCTTCGATGGCAATAATGATAAAATCGTGAGCGATAAGCAACAGACCCAGCATGGCAGGGAAGGAAACAAAAGCAGTGAAGCGAAGCATCTTGCGGAAGATGCGCAACTGGCGTTCCTGCTCGTGCGCCACCGAGGCAAGAATGGGTTGTGCCACTCCGTTAATCATACCGGTAACGGTAGAATGGGCCATGTTGTTCCATTTGTTGGCCTGGGTAAAATAACCTACCTCATTATCGGTATAGAAGCGACCTAATATAATGGTAAAGATATTGTTGTTGACATGATTAAAAATATTGGTAATCAGCATCTTTCCGCTAAAACCAAACATGCCGCGCAAAGGCTTAAAGTTGATGTTAAAGGTAGGACGCCAGCCTGAATAGTGCCACAAACAAATGGTGACTACTAAAACATAGACTAACCCCTGAGTGGCAATGCCCCAGTAGGCAAATCCCATATAGGCCATGGTGACACTGATGGTACCCGATATGATCAGGGCAAGAATGGTGGACTTGGACTTTTGCTTGACCATGACATTCCTGAAAAGATAGGCATTATGGGCGATACCAAAACTGGCAATGAAAAAGCCAAGAAAGCAATACCGGGCCAGAGAGGTAAGTTCGGGTATCTTAAAAAACAGGGCGATTAACGGTGCACAAAAGAAAAGAATGACGTAGAGACAGCTGCTCAACAGGATGTTGAACCAGAATACGGCATTGAAATCTTCGTGAGAAACTTCTTTCTTATTGGTTAGTGCGGGAATAAAACCGCTTTCCTGAAGAGAGCCGGCAATTAAAGAAAAAATGGTAAGCATACCCACCATACCATAATCGGCGGGGGTAAGTATACGTGCCAGAAATATTCCAAAAAACAGATTCAACAATTGCATAATGCCATTGCTAAATCCACCCCACATAAGCCCTTTTGCTGTTTTGTCTTTTAATGATTGAGATGACATGCCGGTATTTTAATATCACAAAGATAGAAATAACCTGATTGAAACGACCCAAATAGAGCGAAAAACAAGCAAAGCGATTGTCTTTTAATGCATTAAGGGCACAAAAAAAGGCATCCCGAAAGACACCTTTTTGATTGTTTTATCTATTAAAATACGCAAAGGCTTTAGTAACTTTACTTAAACCTTTGCGTAACTGCAGGTAATGCATTGAATAAAGTTACGCAATGCATTGCCTGTTTTGGGTTTATTTTACTCTTCGCCTTCGGCTGAGAATTCCATCAGATAAGCTTTCACGAAAGAATCGATTTTGCCGTCCATCACACCATTAACATCCGAAGTCTGGAAGTTGGTACGGTGGTCTTTCACGCGACGGTCATCAAATACATAACTGCGGATTTGTGATCCCCACTCGATCTTTTTCTTTCCGGCTTCAACCTTTGCCTGTTCTGCCATGCGGTGCTGCAATTCTTTATCGTAAAGAATAGAACGAAGTTGGCGCATTGCATTCTCTTTATTCTTAGGCTGGTCGCGGGTTTCGGTATTTTCGATCAGGATTTCTTCTTCTTCTCCGGTATAAGGGTCTTTGTACTGATAACGCAGACGAACACCCGATTCTACCTTATTTACATTCTGACCACCGGCACCACCCGAACGGAAGGTATCCCATGACACTAATGCAGGAAGAATGTTGACTTCGATGGTATCGTCTACAAGTGGAGTTACGAATACCGATGCGAAAGAGGTCATACGTTTACCCTGAGCATTGTAAGGAGAAACACGCACCAGACGGTGTACACCGTTTTCACCTTTCAGGTAACCGTAAGCGTAATCGCCTTCGATCTGGATGGTACAGGTTTTGATACCTGCCTCATCACCTTCCTGAAGAATAGAGATAGTTGCTTTATAGCCGTTGGTTTCTGCATAGCGCAAATACATACGCATCAGCATAGAAGCCCAGTCCTGACTTTCAGTACCACCGGCACCCGAGTTAATCTTCAGGATACAGCTCATCTGATCGGCCTCACCGCGAAGCATGTTCTTAAGTTCAAGATCTTCGATAGCTTCGAGGGCTTTTGCATAAGCCTCATCAACTTCCTGTTCGGTAACCAGTTCGTCTTTAAAGAAATCGAAAGAAAGTTCGGCTTCGTCGGTAAGTGTTCTGACATGGTTGTACCCGTCAATCCATTTCTGTAAACCTTTTACTTTCTTCATCTGCGCCTCGGCTGTTTTCTGGTCGTCCCAGAAACCCGGCGCCTGTGTACGAAGCTGTTCTTCTTCGACCTGAACCAGTTTACTATCGATATCCAGATAGCGTTTCAATGCATCTGAACGCTCTTTTATATTTTTTAATTGCTCTATTGTAATCATCTGTTCTGATTTTAGGCTGCAAAATTAGCGAAAATCCATTCATTTTCAAATAGTTTCCCCATCTGGCTTAACGGATAACAAGAGAAGTAAGCCGGGTTTAATATTTTTTTAGGTTAAATATCTTAATCAGAGAGAAATAAGTAAAAAAAGGATACTTATCGGGTGCAGCGAATAAAAAAGGATTTTCCTTTCGCTATGTCAATGAACTCCACTTTGGCAAAGCCTGCATTTTGATGGAGTTCCAGAATAGCGGATTTATCTAATCGGGTAAAGCCATATTGGGTAGAGGGCAGACTTTCAAGATATTTTTTGGTATAGCAGTAGTTCAGAAATACTCCTTCTGGTTGCAGTTTGTTTTTGACTTCAAGCAATGAGGCATTAATATCATCCCAGAAGTAAAAAGTGTTGATGGTATAAATCAGATCAAAGAAACTTTCGGGAAAATCCATATGCAGAATGTTTGACTGGCTGAGAATGATATTTTCATTCTTTATCCTTTGCCTGGCCAACTTTACCATATCAGGAGAGATATCGGTTCCATAGAATCCGGCATTAACTTTATGATCTAATCGCTTTAACATATAACCATTGCCAAAACCAATATCAAGGACTCTGGATGACCGGGCATTTATAACTTCAGACTCACAGCTTTTGTACATAGCCTGATTGAGCATATTCATAAAGTAAGTCGAGATATACCCGCCTATTCCTGAAGGATTTCCAAATTGCCGGGAAATATATTTAAGTAGTTGAGTTCGCATTTTTCTAAAGATTAAGATTAAAAAAAGCGAGACTAAACATATGAGATTAGTCTCGCTTTCATTCTATTTATACAGATGACAAGATTATTCTTCGTACATCTTATCAATAATGTCTTTGTAATTCTTCGCAATAGCTGCACGTTTGATTTTCAAGGTATTGGTCAGCTCACCACGCTCCATGCTGAATGGTTCAGGAAGCAAAGTGAAACGCTTGATTTGCTCATAGTGCGCAAATTGCTGTTGCAATGTATCGATACGACTCTGAATCAATTTGATGATTTCAGGTTTCTGCAACAAATCGGCCATATCTTTATATTCGATATTATTCTGTTCAGCATAATCTTTTATGAACTGATAAACCGGAACAATAAGAGCAGATACAAACTTGCGCTCATCGGCAATAATAGCAATCTGGTCGATATAGCGATCGATAGTGATCTTGGTTTCAAGTGCTTGCGGAGAAATGTATTTCCCATTCGAAGTCTTGAACAAATCTTTGATACGTTCGGTAAGATATAATGTATCTCCATCAAGATAACCTGCATCACCGGTATGCAACCAACCATCTTTATCGATAAGTGCAGCAGTTTCAATCGGTTTATTGTAATAACCGGTGGTCATGGTCTTGCCTTTCAGCAGGATTTCATTCTCCTCACCGATCTTTACCTGAATATCAGGCATTACTTTACCTACCGATCCGATTTTGAAATCGACATATGGGAAGCATGATACTGTAGCGGTTGATTCTGTTAAACCATAACCTACCATCATATTGATGCCTACAGACTGAACAAATTCGCAGATTTCATCGGGAACTGCAGCTCCTGCTGTAGGGAAGAAGTTTCCACGTTCGATACCGATAGTTTTTTTCAATAATGAATAGACGGTCTTTTCGTAGAACTTATATTTCAGTTTCAGCATAGCAGGGGCCGGTTTACCAATACGCTTGTAGTCAAGATTGTATTTACGACCAACTTTCAATGCATCGAGCATCAGTGCTTTAGTGATACCTTTGGTCTCGGCAATTTTTTCCTGAACACCCGAATAGACTTTTTCCCAGAAACGCGGAACACTACACATCACGGTAGGACGAATTTCTTTAATGGTCATCTGAATATCGACTGCACGCAGATTGATACAAATTTCAACCCCTTTAAAAATGAGGAAGTAACACCATGCCTTCTCGAAAACGTGAGTCAGCGGAAGGAAGTTCATCGAAACATCTTTTTCTGTTAAAGAAGTAAGACGGATATCGTGAATGCGGAAAGCTTCCAGATAATTTGAATGATGAATCATTACCCCTTTTGGATCGCCGGTTGTACCTGATGTATAAAGGATATTGGCCAGGTCGTCATCCGAAGCACGTGATGTACGATCATCGACAGTAGCCTGTTCCGGGAAGCCTTTACCCATTTCGAGGAATTCATCAAGATAAATAGATGAAACATCGCGGGGGTCTTTTATTACTGCTCTGTCGAAGATAATCAGCTTCTCCAGTGAAGAACACAATCCGAATATGCTGAAAGCAGCATCATACTGATACTGTTCACCTACAAAAAGGAAACGGATTTGAGCATCGTTAATGATATATTGCGCCTGAGCCGGTGAACTTGTGGCATAGAAAGGAATAGGAACAGCCCGATTGGCAAATCCGCCGAATTCCACATAAAACCACTCGGGCTTGTTTTGAGAGAAAACACCGAAGTGCTCTTCCTCCTGAAGTCCAAGCTTCACAAATGCGTTGGCGGCAGTTTGCACCGTTTCTGATAATTGATACCAGGTAACAGGAATCCATGTTGAGGTGCGGTAGTCGCGATAACGCAAAGCAACTTTTTCACCAAACTTGCTTGCTTGCTTATGTACCAGCACTGACAAATGAGAGTTATTCATATCTTTTATTGTTAATAACAGTCTACAAAGGTATTAGTTTTATTTAAAACCATAGTTTTTTTGGTCATTAATCGTAATTTTGCATTATGAACCAATCTATAACTACTTTAACAGCCGAAGCAGTAAATATGCTTAACTCGCTGATAGCCATACCATCTGTGAGCAGAGAAGAGGCAGCAGCGGCAGATTTTCTGCAAAATTATATCGAATCTGAGGGAATGGCTACCGGAAGAGAAGGTAATAATGTCTGGTGTCTGAGTCCGATGTTCGACCTGAACAAGCCTACAATCCTGCTTAATTCGCACATAGACACCGTTAAACCCATTAGTGGATGGCGCAGAGATCCGTTTACTCCAAGGGAGGAAAATGGTAAACTTTACGGTTTAGGAAGCAATGACGCGGGGGCAAGCGTTGTATCTTTATATCAGGTGTTTATGCAACTATGTCGTACATCACAAAGCTATAATCTGATTTTTTTGGCTTCATGTGAAGAAGAAGTTTCAGGAGCGAATGGCGTCGAAAAAGCATTGAAATTCTTACCACCCATCACTTTAGGAATTGTAGGTGAGCCAACAGAGATGCAACTGGCCATTGCTGAGAAAGGTTTAATGGTTTTAGATGTAACTGCTACAGGAAAAGCCGGACATGCTGCACGCGAAGAAGGTGTGAATGCCATTTACAAAGCCATGGACGATATAGCCTGGTTCCGCGACTATAAGTTTAAAAAGGAATCAGCCATGCTTGGTCCGGTAAAAATGAGTGTTACAGGAATAAATGCAGGTACACAACACAATGTGATTCCTGACCGCTGTACATTTATGGTAGATATTCGTAGCAATGAACTCTATAGCAATGAAGAGATTTACGAAGAAGTAAAGAAGAATGTAAAAAGTGAAGTGAAACCACGTTCCTTCCGTTTGAACTCTTCGCATATTGATGAAAATCACCCTATCATAAAAAGAGGATTAAAACTTGGATTCAAAACGTTCGGGTCACCTACCCTCTCTGATCAGGCACTAATGACTTTCCCGACTGTAAAAATCGGACCGGGACGTTCATCACGCTCACATACTGCCGATGAATATATAATGATAAAGGAGATTGAGGAGGCAATAGGACGTTACCTTGAACTTCTTGATGGACTAAAACTATAACAAGCCTATATATATGAAGAATCCCGGATGGTTAAGCTTTCCGGGATTCTTCATATCTGTCCTTTTACTGTCTGCTAAACCAGGGTTCAGGATTCAGTTTCTCTTTTTCTTTACGCAACTGGAAGTGCAATACTGTACGGTTATTATCCGTCTTATTGGAATAGATGACTCCGATAGGTTGTCGGGTCTTTACATTATCACCATTGGCAACCGATACAGAGGCAAGGTTACAATAAACAGAGATGTATTCACCATGACGGATCAGTACATTGTACATACCATTGAGCTGGAATACGGCAGTCACTTTTCCATCGAAAATGGCACAAGCCTGAGTTCCCGGTTTTGTCTGGAAATCGACACCCTTATTATCAAGGCGTACATTGCGGAGACCTTCAACTGCATATTGTCCGTAACGACCCACAATAACAGAATTACCAAGTATAGGGCGCTGGAACTTACCTCTGTTCTGATTAAACGATGAGGACAGTTTAGTATTGACAGCAGCAGTAGAAGCAGATGTAGTTGCAGCAGGTTTAGAAGCCGTTGAACTACTACCCGAGCTTGCGGCTGGTTTAGCAGTCGATGCCGGTTTACCGGATGCAGCAGCAGTAGCTTTTGCCTTGGCAGCAGCTTCTTCCTCCTTTTTCTTTGCTGCAGCTATTCTTCTTGCCTCTTCAGCTGCACGCTTTCTTTCGCGCTCAATCTCTTCGGCAATCAGTTTATCGATACGCGCATTCAGACGATCGGCTTCACGCTTTTTCTTTGTTACTTCTGCCTGCAATGACTTTTGCTGTTTCTGCATAGTTGCAAGCATCGTGCGCTTCTCTTTTTCCTGTTTATCGAGTGTCTTCTTCTCTTCTTCGTATGTTTTCAGTAGCGTCTGTTTGGCAGCAAGTACATGTTGCAGTTCTTGCTGTTTCGCTTTGACCTGTGCCTCCTTTTTCATGATTTCTTCACCTTGTAAACGCTGATAGGTGGCATATTCACGAACATAGCGCATACGGCGGTATGACTGATTGAGGTTTTCGGCCGAGAAGATAAACATTAGTTTATCCTGAATAGATTTGTTGCGATAAAGATAGAGAGCAGACGCTTCATAGTTTTTCTTACGTTCTTTTAGTTCGGCAAGTAGTTTATTGAGTTCCCTACGAACATTCGCCATCTCTTTATCGACTACTGCAATATCTTTTTGAACTGTTTCAATATAGGTTTTACGCTGAGTGATCTGACCGGTGATGGTTGTAATCGAGTTCAGCTGACTACTAACTGCCTTCTTCGCTTTCTGCAATAGCTGATCGGTCTCGGTAATCTCCTTACGAAGACTCTCGTGACGATTCTCCAGTTCCTTTATCTCTTTATTGGTTTGCGCAAAGAGAGAAACACTGGTGATAAGCAGAATTAATAGAGTAAGGCAGCGCAATCTCATAGGCTATTCTGAAACATTTGCATCAGTTCATTTACAGATATCTTTTTAAAGCGGTCGGAAACAGTAGTGGGTTCCAGATCGAGCGGTTTATCAGAGAAGTTAGAGAAAGAAATGGTTGCATCTCCAAAAGGAGCGAAACCAAGTTCTTCACCGGTATAGGTTACTTTTCCTTTGTTCTGAGAAGCTTTAACGAGAAGCTCTTCTAACTGACTAAATTCCACATTTTGTTTAAAGATGCGAACAAGTTCATCTTTTGTTGCCGATACATAACGACGGTTCATCCGATCAATCATCATTACTTTGTCGGGAGTAATTTCAAGACGTAGTATTTCGCTACGGAGAATAGGCATCAATATAGAGAACTGAATCAGTTCGCCACTTTTCATGCGCATATTTCCGTTAAGTTCCTGACCACCTACTTCTTCGGGCAGTGTCAGTTGTATTCTCGACGACAAATAACTTGCAGGCTTTTGAGTGACAGTTTGAGTAGTCGTTTTTACGGTTTGTTTTGAAGTCTTACATCCTACTAAAGCAAAGACAACGAAAAGGAGACAAATGTATTTCTTCATTCTGCGATATATTTCTTTTTACGAATTTTCTCTTTCAGGGTTTTGGAATCGCTGCCCATTTCGAGCGCTTTCTTCCAGAGTTCAACAGCCTCATCTTTTTTATCGTTCATAAAATAAATATCTCCGGCATGTTCTACAATAACACTACTTTCATCACCACCATTTTTTAAAGCACTATCAATATAGATCAGTGCCATCGGATAGCTCTCTTTTTCGAAAAGTATCCAGGCATAAGTATCAAGGTATGTCGAATTCTCTGGTTCAGCCTTAATAGTGCGATAGCTCATTTCTTCGGCTTTATCCAGATCTTTGCGGGCTACAGACAGATAGTAGGCATAATTATTCAGTACGCCGATATTGCCCGGATTATATTCGAGCGCCGCATCATAAGCCGCATAAGCCTCTTCAGGACGAGAAGATGTATGATATAAATCCCCTAAGATAGAGTAGAAATCGGCAGCCATCTCTTTTGGTGTCTGTGCATTGATATAAGGTAAGGCAGCCATACAGACACGTAAAGCATCTTCTACCCGATCCTCTTCCTGATAATAGGCAAGTGCCAGATAGAAATAGAATTCCAGCGCTTCGGGAGTAGCGACCATGCCCGGTTCACAAATCTCTTCCACCATTTTGAAATCGCTGCGACGCAAAGCCAGTTGTAGCGCCATCAGGCGGATAGCTTTATTAGAAGGATCAATCTGCAAGATATGTTTTAATACCGGTTCACTTTCGTCTTCCATACCTTTGCTCCACAGATACTGAGAATAAAGCATTGGCAGCTGATCATCATCGGTGTCAATCTTGATTACTTTCTCGAACAGATTGATGATTTCAGTACTGTCCGCTTTCTGCTGTTCATTCATGAACACCATCTGACGCATCACATTGAGTTTATCTTCAGCTGGAATTTCTTTGCTGAACAAGATCTTATCAATCTGTTCCTGATAAAGTGAATCCTGAGAAGTTTCTTCGTAATAAGAAGCCAGAGAAAGAAGAGCTGGAACATTTTCGGGTTCAGCATCAAGTACCTGACGGTAACTATTGTAAGCCTCTTCAACACGACCATTCTGCAACAGCACATCGCCATACAGAACACGGTAGCGATAATCCATCGGATATTCGTTGACCAAACCTTCGATTTCGCGGAATGCTTTTACCGAATCATTGTTTTGCCAGTAAATTCGGAACTTCTCCATTGAGAGTTGTTCATTCTTTCCCATTTGCGCTTCGATGCGGTCAAGCGTGCTGATCATCTTTGCATAATCATCGGTACGACCATAAAGATCACCAAGCGTGAAAAGTGATTCACGGCGTTTCGGAAAGCGAACCACCATATCTTCTAACAGCGCGATGGCTTTATCGTTCATATTCTGATGCTGATACAAGTTTACCAGCGCCTGAGCATACCAGTAATTATCGGGTTCATATAATGAAGCAAGTTCCATTGCCTCCTGTGCTTTGGGCAGCATACGAAGGAAAAGATAGTATTGCGACATTTCATACAGCGCGGAAGCTGCTGTAGGATTAATGGCCAGACAGTGTTGCAGCAAATCATAAGCTGCATCATATTCTTTTTGTCCGCGAAGCTTCACTGCTTCCAGAAAGTAGTAGTCGTACCGGCGCTGCTCTGCTTCACTAAGCACAACAGGTTTTAAGGCTGTTTTCTTCGTGGTTCCGCAAGAAGCCATGAAAGAAAGCAACACCAGAGCAATAAGTAATTTGAGAAACTTCATCGGCTGTTGATTAGAATTATTTCTTACCCGTATGACCAAAGCCACCCGCACCGCGTTCGGTTTCATCAAGGGTATCTACTTCGTTCCATTCGGCTTGTTCGTGACGTGCAATCACCATTTGTGCAATGCGCTCACCATCTTCTATAACAAAATCTTCAGAAGAAAGATTAACCATAATTACACAGATCTCACCACGATAGTCTGCATCGATTGTTCCCGGAGAGTTCAAAACAGTTATACCCTTTTTAATGGCCAGTCCGCTACGCGGGCGAACCTGTGCTTCGAATCCCGGAGGAAGAGCGATAAATAATCCGGTAGGTACCAGACAACGTTGAAGAGGTTTCAGCGTGATAGGTTCATCAAGATTGGCGCGAAGATCCATACCGGCCGATAATATTGTAGCATAACCCGGAAGCGGGTGTTTAGAATGGTTTACGATGTTAACTTGCATAATTGGTGACAATTTCCATATTCAAAGGCGAAAATACATATTTTATATGGAAAACAGCTATTTTTGTGTCAATTATCGCAACAATATAGAAGTAAGAGTCATGCAAAAAGATAAAATAGAAAGCCCTTCGGCCATGAGTTGGCAGCAACTCATCTCGGCAAAACGTTTTGGAATGGAAGAATATCATGAAGATCGTGAAGAAAACCGTTCGGAGTTTTTGCGTGACTACGATCGCCTTATCTTTTCTGCACCTTTCCGCCGTCTGCAAAACAAAACTCAGGTTTTCCCTTTGCCGGGCAGCATCTTTGTTCACAACCGTCTGACGCACAGCCTTGAAGTTTCGTGTGTGGGAAGATCACTGGGCAATGATGTGGCAAAAGAACTCATCGCCCTGCATCCTGAATTAAAAGATAGTTTCATCAGTGAGATTGGCTCCATTGTCTCGGCAGCTTGTCTGGCGCACGATATGGGCAATCCGCCCTTCGGACATTCGGGCGAGCAGGCCATTTCGACTTTCTTCTCTGAAGGTAAAGGACAGTCGCTGAAAGAAAAGCTTACCAAAGAAGAGTGGAACGATCTGGTTCACTTCGAAGGAAACGCAAATGCTTTCCGCCTGCTGACACATCAGTTTGAAGGCCGCCGTAAGGGAGGATTTGCCATGACCTACTCCACCCTCGCTTCTATCGTGAAGTATCCTTATGCCTCTTCGCTGGCCGGAAATAAATCGAAATTCGGTTTCTTTATCAGTGAAAAGGAGAGTTTTAAGCAAATTGCCGATGAACTCGGGCTGATTCAGCAACCGGATAGTGATTTACGTTACTCGCGTCATCCACTGGTTTATCTGGTAGAGGCAGCCGATGATATCTGTTATCAGATGATGGATATAGAAGATGCTCACAAACTTAAGATTCTGACGACCGAAGAGACAAAAAACATTCTGATGAATTTCTTTGATGAGAAACGCAAAGCACGTATTCTGGAAACCTTTAACAGAGTAAGCGATGTGAATGAGCAGATTGCTTACTTGCGCTCTTCAGTGATTGGTTTGCTTATAAAAGAATGCAGACGTGTATTTGTAGAGCACGAGCAGGAGATTCTCGCGGGAACATTCAGCGGACCTCTCATTAAGAAGATTGATGCGATTCCGATGAACGCTTATAAAGACTGCTCTAATTTAGCTGCAGAACGCATCTATTGCTCGCGTGATGTGCTCGATATCGAGTTGGCCGGTTTTCAGATCATCAGCACACTTCTTGAGCTGATGATTGAAGCAGTTTCTACTCCCGAACGTGCTTATTCCAAATTATTAATTGATCGTGTTTCAGACCAGTACCAAATAAAAGCGCCTGCACTCTTTGACAGAATACAGGCGGTATTGGATTATATCTCAGGAATGACAGATGTCTTTGCCCTCGACTTGTATCGTAAGATTAATGGAAACAGTTTGCCCGCGGTGTAAACACCTTGTTCTGACCTGAAGTCAGCTGGCAAAGTTCAGGATTCTCTTCGATGAAAGATTTGATGTGACGTACATACTTATCTTCTAAGATTTCATCGACTGCAATCAGGATTCCTGTTTCTTCTACTGCACCAAAGATATCGTTAACAGCAGTACCAAACATACGCATGGTCGGACTCAGGTTCATATAGGCATTCACCAAAGGAGGGATATTGTAACCAAGGTTACGTACCTCACGGTTCAGAATCTTATAATCTTCTTTGAACGACTCTTCATTGAACAACTCGGCAAGCTCTTTTTCATCGGCTTCGATCAGCAGCGGAGTCATTGGCAGAATCAATTCATCCTTATCAGCAAAATGCTTTTTCAGGAAGTAAAGAATCATATCACGTCCCTGGCGATGATAAGAAGGATACATCGTTACCTTACCAAAGAAATATTTCACTTCGGGCATAACAACAGTAAGTGCACCTAAACCATCCCACAGATTATCCAGCGCAAAAAGGCCTTTGCTTCCGGCACGGGTAGACTGATATTCGAGCGTCACGAACGAGCGTCCTAACTCTACGGTAGTCGGCAAATAGTTTTTAATGAAATCTTCAGAAAAGTGAAACATATGAGAAGTAGCGAGGATAGGCTCTCCACTCTCATCAAACTGAACTTCATTACCGGGAAGATAACGATAACCACCAAGTATATCTTCAGCATCAGGGTTCCAAACAATAAGCTGTTTGTAAGGGTTCTCCATGGTATCGAATTCATCGATATCAAGTGCCAATCCTGTTCCACCACCGGCAGCACGGAAAGCAATTTCACGCAAACGTCCGATTTCTCTCATTACATTCGGAGAGTCATGATGAGTAATAATATAAATATGGTTATTACTCTTGTTCGTCATGCGTAGTCTTTTATCCTCGGTTAATTCGGCTTTTAGTAATTCGCGGCTAACCGGTTCAATAATTTCTTCCATAATATATGTCGTTGTTCTTATCTTATTCTTCTAATTTATAGACAATATCTTTCACGTATTGTGCCCACTCCATCGGTGTCTTCGAATTATCGAATGTTTGCCATGGAATAGGTTTACCAATTGTCACTGTAAATGTTTTACTTCTGTTCTTAAACATTTCATCTACCAGATAAAGCATGGCAATATTAAACTTAATCCCTAACGCTTTGCATGTATTAGATAAATTGTAAAAGAAGTCAGAATTGCGTCCTTCAAAATGGATAGGCACTACATCGCGCTGCGCCTGCACACTTTTAGTGATAAAAGTTTTTTTCCATTCAAGGTCTTTTATAACCCCTTCCTGTCTGCGGGAACATAATCCGGCAGGAAACATAATTAAATGATCATCAGATTTGAATCCGGCCTCAACCATTTTAGGAAAATCTTTAGATTGCTTACCGGTTTTATTGATAGGGATACAAAGTGGAGCCAATCCCTGAAGGTTCATCAACAGATCATTTACCAGATACTTCACTTTACCATTGTAGTGTTTGCCCAGTACATAACCCAAAGCAACTCCGTCCTGACTGCCAAGCGGATGGTTAGAAACAAAAGTACATAAACCGTCTTTGGGGAGATTCTCTTCGCCTCTGATTACAACTTCCGCATCAAGAAAACCCATACAGGCTTCGAGAAAGTCTACACCAAGTTTATCCTTAGACTCAAGCAAAAAGACATTAATTTCATCCTGATGAATAATTTTCTTTAGATAGGATGTCGCGAAGCGAGGTATAAATTTATAATACTTCGGAGCTTTGGAGCGAAGTATTTTATCAATATCAACTGTAAATAAACTGTCGTCAGTCATCTATTCGAAATAAAATGATGATGCAAAATTAATCGTTCTTTTCTATTATTCATTATATTTTCTAATAAAATAGCATCTCTTTGCTACAGTTTTATCATTTATAAGCACCTTAAAACTATCAAATTCCATCCAAAAACAATCAAATGTTAGTTTAACCCCGCAGGTTTGACGAATTATATCCTACCCTTTTCTGTTATTACTGCTAAACTTGCATCATTAAAATTATAGAATTTATTCATTATCTAAAAAACGTATTTATTATGAACAACTTAAGCTTTAGACGCGATTTAATCAGCCTTCAGGACGAGCTATTAAGATTTGCCTACAAACTCACTACAGACCGTGAAGCGGCGAATGATCTTCTACAGGAAACCTCATTAAAAGCCCTTGATAACGAGGACAAATTTCTTCCTGATACAAATTTCAAAGGATGGATGTATACGATTATGCGCAACATCTTCATCAACAACTACCGTAAAGTAGTTCGCGATCAGACTTTTGTAGATCAGACAGATAATCTGTATCACATCAACCAGTCGGGTGAGAATTGTTTCGAAAGCAGCGAAAGCGCTTACGACCTTAAGGAAATGAGACGCATAGTCAATGCATTGCCTAAAGAATACAAGATTCCTTTCTCTATGCATCTTTCAGGTTTTAAATACCGTGAAATTGCAGAGAAACTGGATTTACCCCTGGGTACAGTAAAAAGCAGAATCTTCTTTACCAGACAGAAACTGCAGGATGAATTGAAAGATTTCAGATAATAAATCAGCATAAAACGATGAAGACATACGTTTAGAATACAAAAAAGATAATAATAAAATATACAACGGGTTGGCAATAAATTACAACATTTGCCAACCCGTTTTTCGTATATCCGGATTGCATTATTCTAACTTTCACTCATCTATTTTCAGATATTAGATATCCCGACAAGAGAAAATACAAGAAAAAGATGCTGGTTAACGACTGATAAATAACCGGTAAATTATCAGATATGCACCCAAAAACTATCATTTAACACCGATTTGATTATAATTTATTATCAATCATGGCTTTTATTACTAATTTTTGCTAATTTTGCATATACAAGCAGAACAAAAATACTTACTCTATTCACACAACAAATGAGACACACCGGTTTTCGGAAAGGTTTAATTCATCTGCAGGATGATTTATTCAGATTTGCGTACAAACTCACGACAGATCGGGATCAGGCATACGACTTACTTCAGGAGACTTCCTTAAAGGCTCTGGATAATGAAGATAAATATTTGTCTGATACCAACCTTAAGAGTTGGTTATACACCATTATGCGAAACATCTTCATCAACAATTATCATAAGATTGTACGCGATCAGACATTTATAGATCATACAGAAAATCATTATCACCTCAACCACTGGCATGATTTTGAACGCAACAGCAGCGAGAAACAGTATGACATGAAAGAGATGTTCTACATTGTAAATACATTGCCACGCGAATATAAAGTTCCGTTTTCAATGCACATGGCAGGATTTAAATACCGCGAAATAGCCGAAAAACTTAATGTACCTATCGGTACTATAAAAAGCAGAATCTTTTCTACCCGCCAGAAATTGCAGGAAGAACTCAAAGATTTCCGCTAAACATCCCCTTTTTTAATTAAACACCCCTCTTTTTTCTTTTCTCAGCATCGTTTTTTTACAGGCGATCAGTAAAATCAGCTCATTATGAGTTCGGTTTCTTGAGCATATTACAGATATATGACTCATAAAAATCTGCTAAAGCCATTATTTCACTGCCAAAAAGACCCAAAATCTATCAAAATAAGACTTCTATTTATCATTTGATAGTTTACCCGCTAATGTAAGAGAGTTAATAGCCTAAAAATCATAGAATAACCCTTAATATTGCAATACAAAAAGCAATAAAACAAGTATATTATAAAAAAGAGTTATATATGAAGAGTTTTAGTCAGAAAAAGGAGACATTAGCGCAAAGCGAACGGGCAACCGGTTTCATGAGCAGACTTAGCGCAGATTTTACCCATATCAATGATTATTATCAGCATCAGGTTGTTGCCGCCTCAGAGGAGTTTGGTAAAACCCTGCAAAAAAAATCATTGAAAGGATATGTTTACTCTTTTCTACACATCATCTTTATATATAATTACCGGAAAATTGTAAGAGATAAATCTTTTACACAATATACAATTACTCATAAAGCGAATGTCAGTGAAGCAAATGCAGTGAATTATAGTTATTCATATAACCTGAAAGAGATTCACGGTTTTATTAATTCACTGAACAACAAATACAAAGAACCGTTTATGATGTATTTGTCCGGTTTAAAGCATCATGAAATAGCAGATCGCATGAGTCTGCCACTAAATATCGTAAGACAAAGGATTTCATATACAGAAGAGGTATTACAAGAGGTATTAAGAGGATAATAAAGGTTATTAGTTTAGTTAAAAGGATTGATCAAGTTCAGGAGATTAAAGTTTTCAATAGGTTTTTCATTATATTTTTATTTTATCACATGAAAGGTAAACCCGGGAATCGATGATTCGACAGTGTTTACCTTTTTCTTTTTGTTTACAGCCATTTAATTTAGGTTAGTCATTTAACGATGCTTATGGTGCATGTTTATTTTATTTCAAAAATGTTAATTCGGCAGGTATATAAATGACCTGTTTTCTGTTTAAAAACCACCCAAAATCTATCAAATAACAGTTATTCCCCCTTTTAAAAACTGTTTTACGCCCGTATCAAATGAAAATAAGAGTTAACATTGTATACCCAACAAGGCGAATATTAACTATTAAATCTGTATCTCATTATGAAAAGTATCAGCTTCAGAAAAGACTTAATCGGAGTACAGGATGAGCTTCTTAGATTTGCTTATAAGCTTACTACCGACCGCGAACAGGCGAATGATCTTCTACAGGAAACATCATTAAAGGCACTTGACAATGAAGATAAGTTCCTGCCCGATACGAATTTTAAAGGATGGATGTATACAATTATGCGAAACATCTTTATAAACAACTACCGTAAGGTGGTGCGGGATCAGACTTTTGTGGACCATACAGATAATCTGTATCATATTAACCTTTCAAAGGACCAGGGATTTGACAGCAGCCAAAGCTCATACGATTTAAAAGAAATGCGTCGTATCGTGAGCAATCTCCCCAAAGAATATAAAGTACCCTTCTCTATGCATGTTTCGGGATTTAAATATCGCGAAATTGCAGAAAGATTACACCTGCCACTGGGTACAGTAAAGAGCCGCATATTCTTCACCAGACAAAAATTGCAACAGGAATTAAAAGATTTCCGCTGATAGCTGCACAACCTGGTGCAAAGCGCTCTGCAGTTTATTGCAGACAGCTCTGCAGAAAGGTGCAGAACTATCTGCAGCAAATGATTTAAACATAGAGAAAAAAGCATACAAACAAAACAATAGATTTTAAGATTTCAATAGCTTTTATTAAAAGTGAGTGAGCAGTCTGGATTAAGTCATAATCCGCTGCTCACTTTTGTTTTGCGCACACGTTAAAAAATTAACACTCGGTTGATAACTTTCTTGCCTATTTTAGGCGTAAAGTATCTGAATATTAATGAAGAATTACGTATTTTTGCAGAAGTTAGTCGAATTATAGCATAGAGTCAATGAAAGAAAATCAAGAGCAACAGGTTTACCATGTTCCCGTTTTGTTAAAAGAGAGTGTCGATGCCATGGATATCCAGCCATCGGGCACCTATGTAGACGTAACCTTTGGCGGTGGCGGACATTCACGGGAAATTATTTCACGCTTAGGTCCTGACGGTCATCTATTTGGTTTCGATCAGGACGAAGATGCAGAGAGAAATATTCCCGATGCACCACAGTTCACCTTTGTAAGGAGCAATTTCCGTTATCTGTTAAATTTCCTGCGCTATTATGAAGCAGGCGAAGTGGACAGTATCCTTGGCGATCTTGGTGTTTCGTCTCACCATTTCGACGACAGTGAGAGAGGATTCTCTTTCCGCTTTTCAGGAGCGCTCGATATGCGTATGAATAAGCGTGCCGGACAAACTGCTGCCGACATTCTGAATAACTTCCCTGAAGAGAAACTGGCCGACCTGTTTTACCTCTATGGCGAGTTGAAAAACAGTCGTAAGCTGGCTTCAGTTATTGTGAAGAAGCGTGCTGAAAAACCTATACAGACCATCGAGGAGTTTCTTGAAATCATTAAACCCCTTTTTGGCAGAGAACGCGAAAAGAAAGAGCTGGCCAAAGTATTCCAGGCATTACGCATTGAAGTGAACCAGGAAATGGAAGCACTGAAAGAAATGCTTGAAGCAGCTATCAAGGCGTTGAAGCCGGGCGGACGTCTGGTGATCATTACCTATCATTCGCTGGAAGACCGCATGGTGAAAAACATCATGAAGACGGGAAATGTGGCTGGTAAAACTTTTCAGGATTTCTACGGCAACGTGCAGGCACCGCTTAAACTGGTAAGCAACAAAGTAATTACTCCTTCGGAAGAAGAGATTGTTCGCAATCCACGTTCGAGAAGCGCAAAACTAAGGGTAGCCGAGAAAAACTTTTAATTCTTTATTCGATTTTCAAACAATACCGGTATGGAAGCTAAAGAAGAGAAGAGAAAAAAAAGTTCGCTCAAGAGTTTCATGGGCGGGGATATTTTGCTGATGGACTTTTTCCGCCGTCAGCTAAAACTGCTTATCCTTATCATGATTCTGCTGATGGTTTATATCAATAACCGTTATAAAGCGCAACAAAAACTGATTGAAATAGACAGACTACGCAAAGAGCTGGTCGATATAAAATATGATGCACTGACACGTAACTCCGAACTGATGGAAAGAAGTCGCCAGTCGCGCATAGAAGAGCATATTGCAGGAAAAGAAGAAAGCGTACAGATTTCGACTCATCCACCCTATATTTTCAAGAAATAAGAAGTTGAACCGCAACATTGTATCAAAACCGTGAGTGAAATTAAACCTAACATAATAGCCCGCTATAATCTGATCATACTTGCTTTTGTGTTGCTTGGCGTTAGTGTTGTCATTAAGGCCGGGGTCATCATGTTTATACAGAAGGATTACTGGGAAGCTGTTGCCGATCGTTTTACCAAAGAGAATGTTCCCATTATGCCGAACCGTGGTAATATCTTGTCGGCAGACGGAAAACTGATGGCAAGTTCTTTGCCGGAGTATCGCATCTATATGGACTTCAAAGCGGGTGGTGCGGTTAAAGATTCACTGTTGATGGAACACTTGAATGAGATCTGCGAGGGTCTTCACCGGATTTTACCGGATAAGAGTGTGGCAGAATATAAGTCGACAATTTTACGCGGCCGCAAACAGCAGTCGCAGAATTTTCTTTTATACCCGAAACGTATTTCGTATATCAAATACAAAGAAATCAAACAGCTGCCTGTATTCAACATGAATAAATACAGGGGCGGTTTTCATAATCAGGCGTATAACAACCGTAAGAAGCCATTTGGATCACTGGCATCACAAACTCTTGGTAGTGTATATGCCGATGCGTCTTTGGGAGCGAAGAACGGTATCGAGCTGGCTTTCGACTCTTTACTAAAAGGGAAAGAGGGTATTACCCGTCGCCAGAAGGTGAGAAATAAATACCTGAACATTATAGAAACTCCTGCCGAAGATGGCTGCGACCTGGTGACCACGATTGATGTGGATATGCAGGATATCTGCGAAAAGGCATTGATTGACAAACTCAGAGAGATCAATGGCCATGTAGGTGTTGTGGTCCTGATGGAGGTGGAAACCGGTGAAGTGAAGGCTGTAGTGAATATGATGAAGGGCAAAGACGGTAATTATTACGAGATGGACAGTAATGCCATTAGTGATATGCTTGAACCAGGGTCGACTTTCAAAACGGCCTCTATTATGGTGGCGCTCGAAGATGGATACATTACTCCTGATACGGAGGTAGATACCGGTAATGGTATCAGACAAATGTATGGTAGCAAGATGAGGGACCACAACTGGCACCGTGGAGGTTACGGAACAATTGATGTGACACAAATCATGATGTACTCGTCGAATGTGGGTGTATCGCATCTGATTGATAAATATTACAGCAAGAATCCTCAGAAATATGTAGATGGTCTGAAACGTATGAGCCTTGACCAGCCACTGAATCTGCAGATTATAGGTGAAGGTAAACCCAATATTAAAGGACCAAACGAACGTTATTTCTCGAAAACCACGCTTCCATGGATGAGTATTGGTTATGAAACGCAGGTGCCTCCGCTGAATATTCTGACTTTCTATAATGCCATTGCCAACAATGGTGTGATGGTAAAGCCTAAGTTTGTGAAGGAAGTTATCAGAGACGGACGTGTGGTTGAAGAGATTAAGACTGAAGTAATCAACCCGAAAATCTGTTCAGAATCTACACTGAAACAAATTCAGGAGATGCTTTACCGCGTGGTTCACGATGGTTTGGCAAAACCTGCCGGTAGCAAACAGTTCGATGTAGCCGGTAAAACGGGTACGGCACAGATTTCTCAGGGAGCTGCAGGTTATAAAAGCGGGACAGTAAATTATCTGGTGAGCTTTGCCGGATATTTCCCTGCCGAAAAGCCGAAATACAGTTGCATCGTTTCCATCCGCAAACCGGGCTTACCCGCATCGGGTGGATTGATGGCGGGTGCTGTATTTGGAAAGATTGCTGAACGTGTCTATGCGAAGAATCTTTTCTTACCACTGGCAAATGCAGTAGATACGGTATCGAACCGAATGCATACGCCCAAAGTAAAAGCAGGTGAAACAGCCGAAACGAGAAGGGTTTTGAGTGAACTGAAGATCAAGACGGAAGTCGCTTCAGCAGGATCAAGAAACAGAGAATCGTGGAGCAGAAGTACGCAAACAGACGATGCTGTGCAACTTGAACAAATAGAGGTGTCTCCTGAACTGGTGCCGAATGTGGTTGGCATGGGTGCGCGCGATGCAGTATATCTTCTGGAAAGCAGAGGTATGGTGGTTCGCGTTTCGGGAGTTGGCAAAGTGCATCGCCAGTCTGTGCAACATAGTACGAAAGTTAGAAAAGGGCAACAGATTACACTGAGTTTAAATTAATATCCATTTGATAGAATATAGAATCATGAAATTAGATAAACTATTAAGCAAAATAAAGCCTCAGTTAGTTAAAGGCGACGCAAATATCGATATTACCGGTATTCAGATAGATTCAAGACAAATAGAAAAAGATAATTTATTTATTGCTGTTCGTGGTACACAAACAGATGGCCATCAGTACATTGAGGCTGCTGTAAAAAACGGTGCTTCTGCCGTGGTGTGCGAAACGTTGCCTGAAGCAATGGATGAAGCGGTGACGTATGTTATCGTGGGCGATAGCGAGGAAGATTGCGGATGGATTGCCACAACTTTCTATGGCGACCCTACTTCGAAACTGAAATTGGTAGGAGTTACCGGTACGAATGGTAAAACAACAACTGCAACATTGCTTTATGATACGTTCCGTTATCTGGGACATAAAGCCGGTTTGATTTCTACAGTCTGTAATTATATCGATGGCAAAGCAGTACCGACAGAACATACTACTCCCGATCCGATTACACTGAACAAACTGTTGGGTGATATGGTGGAAGATGGTTGCGAATATGCCTTTATGGAGGTTAGCTCTCATGCAGTGGATCAGAAGCGTATCAGCGGTCTGGAGTTTGCCGGGGGAATCTTTACGAATCTGACCAGAGATCATCTGGATTATCATAAAACGGTAGATAATTATCTGAAAGCAAAAAAGAAGTTCTTCGATGATCTGCCAAAAACAGCATTTAGTCTGACCAACCTGGATGATAAGAACGGTTTGGTGATGACGCAAAACACCCGCTCGAAAGTGCAGACCTACTCACTGAGAAGTCTGGCAGACTTTAAAGGTCGCGTAATGGAATCGCATTTCGAAGGAATGTTACTGGAATTCAACAGCAGAGAACTGGCGGTGCAGTTTATCGGTAAGTTCAATGCTTCTAACCTGCTTGCTGTATTTGGCGCAGCAGTATTGCTCGGACAAAAAGAGGAAGATGTACTTGTGGCGCTTAGCACGCTTCATCCGGTTGCCGGACGATTTGATGCAGTGCGCTCGCCCGAAGGTTTCACTGCGATTGTGGACTATGCCCATACGCCCGATGCCCTGATCAACGTCCTGAATGCTATTCATGGTGTTCTCGAGGGAAAAGGAAAAGTGATTACTGTAGTTGGTGCAGGCGGTAACCGCGATAAAGGTAAACGTCCGATCATGGCGAAGGAGTCGGCGAAATACAGTGACCGTGTAATTATTACATCGGACAATCCGCGCTTCGAAGAACCACAGGATATCATTAACGATATGCTTGCCGGACTCGATAAAGAAGATATGAAAAAAACAATCAGCATTGCCGATCGCAAAGAGGCAATCAGAACTGCCTGCATGATGGCCGAGAAAGGCGATGTGATTTTAGTGGCAGGTAAAGGACATGAGAATTATCAGGATGTAAAAGGTGTGAAACACCATTTTGACGACAAAGAGATTATAAAAGAGATCTTTGCGATCTAATATTAAAAGAGGTATTATGTTATATTATTTTTTCGATTGGTTGAACAGTCTTGACTTTCCGGGAGCGGGTGTATTTGGTTATACATCTTTCCGGTCGTTGATGGCTATCATCATAGCGTTGCTGATTTCGACCATATTTGGCGCACGCTTCATCAAGATGCTGAAAAGAAAGCAGATTACCGAAGTGCAGCGTGATGCTAAGATTGATCCTTTCGGTGTAAACAAAGTGGGTGTACCCAGCATGGGAGGTATCATTATTATTGTATCTATTCTTGTGCCTTGCTTGCTGTTGGGTAAACTGGGCAATGTATATATGTGGCTGATGCTGGTCACCACCGTTTGGCTTGGTGCACTTGGCTTTGCCGACGATTATATTAAGATTTTTAAGAAAGACAAAGAGGGATTACATGGCAAGTTCAAGATTATCGGTCAGATAGGACTCGGACTTATTGTGGGACTAACGCTCTATTTCAGCCCGCAGGTAGTGATGTGCGAAAATATCGAGGTGATGCATCCTGATGAACCCGAAATGCAGGTGGTTCATGCTACCCATCAGATTAAATCGACCCAAACGACCATTCCTTTTTTTAAGAACAACAACCTGGATTATGCAGATTTTCTGTGGTTTATGGGCGATTATGCACAGACTGCCGGATGGATTCTGTTTGTATTCGTAACCATTCTTGTGGTTACAGCTGTATCTAACGGTGCCAACCTGAACGATGGGATGGATGGAATGGCTGCCGGGAATTCGGCCATTATAGGGGTAACACTTGGTATCCTGGCCTATGTATCCAGTCACGTGGAGTTTGCCCGCTACCTGAACATCATGTATATACCCGGATCAGAAGAACTGGTGATCTTCATCTGTGCATTTATCGGTGCGTTGATTGGTTTCCTGTGGTACAACGCCTACCCTGCCCAGGTATTTATGGGAGATACAGGAAGTTTAACCATTGGTGGAATCATTGCTGTATTTGCCATCGCCATTCATAAAGAATTATTAATTCCGATATTATGTGGTATATTCTTCGTTGAAAGTCTTTCGGTGATTATTCAACGCGTATATTATAAGATAGGTAAGCGAAAAGGGGTAAAGCAGAGGGTCTTTAAACGAGCCCCGATACACGATCATTTCCGTACGGCAATGAATCAGATTGAACCCGGTTGCAAGGTTTTGATTACAAAACCTACGACATTATTTCATGAATCGAAAATTACAGTACGATTCTGGATTATCACAATAGTACTGGCTGCAATTACAATTATTACACTGAAAGTCAGATAAATAAATTACAAAAACAAACATATTTCGAGATTAAAAGATTAGCAATGGATATTAAAAAGAGAATAGTTGTTCTTGGAGCAGGCGAAAGTGGTGCTGGTGCTGCAGTACTGGCCAAAGTCAAAGGTTTTGACACATTCGTTTCGGATATGGCGATGATTAATGATCGCTATAAGAAGCTTCTTGACGATTATCAGATTGAATGGGAAGAGGGCAAGCACACAGAAGAACTGATTCTGAATGCAGATGAAGTGATTAAAAGCCCCGGAATTCCCTGTGAAGCTCCGATGATTCAGAAACTGACAGAGAAAGGAATTCCTGTTATTTCTGAAATTGAATTTGCCGGTCGCTATACCGATGCAAAGATGATTTGTATTACCGGATCAAACGGTAAGACAACGACCACAAGCTTGATTTATCATATCTTTAAAAGCGCCGGACTTAATGTGGGCCTTGCCGGAAACATCGGCAAAAGTCTTGCATTGCAGGTAGCCGAAGAGAATTATGACTATTATGTTATTGAATTAAGCTCTTTCCAGCTGGACAACATGTACCAGTTCCGCGCAAACATTGCTGTACTAATGAATATTACGCCGGACCATCTGGACCGTTACGATAATTGTATGCAAAATTATATTGATGCCAAATTCCGGATTACGCAGAATCAGACGCCCGAAGATGCTTTTATCTTCTGGAATGATGACCCGATAATCAAACAGGAATTGAAGAAGTATGGCATCGAAGCTCATCTTTATCCATTCTCTGCCATGAAAGAAAAAGAATCCGTAGCTTACGTTGAAGATAAGGAAATAAAAATTACCGAGCCCATCGCCTTTAATATGGAGCAAGAGAAGCTGGCACTTACGGGTCAGCACAATCTCTATAATTCTCTGGCGGCCGGTATCTCGGCAAATGTTGCCGGTATTGATAAAACGGACATCCGCAAAGCACTGTCTGATTTCGAAGGGGTGGAACACCGCCTTGAGAAAGTGGCACGTGTAGGCGGTATCGATTTTGTAAACGACTCGAAAGCGACCAACGTGAATTCGTGCTGGTATGCTTTGCAGAGTATGCCTACTAAAACAGTTCTGATTCTTGGTGGAAAAGATAAAGGAAATGATTACACCGAAATCGCTGAACTGGTGAAAGAGAAATGTTCGGCTCTTGTATTTATGGGACTGCACAATGAGAAGCTTCACGAATTCTTCGATAGCTTTGGTTTACCGATAGCAGACATCAATACAGGAATGGAAGATGCAGTGAAAGCTGCTTATAAAATGGCGAAAAAGGGCGAAACCGTTCTTTTAAGTCCGTGCTGCGCCTCATTCGATCTTTTTAAAAGCTATGAAGATCGTGGCGAACAGTTTAAAAAATATGTAAGAGCACTTTAAATAACAACTCGGTATGGAATTAATGAACAAACTGCTCAAAGGTGACAAAGGAATATGGTCTATCTATTTCTTTCTGTGCGCTATCTCAATTCTGGAAGTTTTTTCGGCTGCCAGTACGCTGACGTATAAAAGCGGTAATCACTGGGCACCTATTTCAAGTCACATCATTATTCTGCTTGTCGGAGTAGTGGTGGTTTGGGCTGTTCATCTTATACCTTATAAATGGTTTAAAACATTTCCGGTGTTTCTGCTCCCTATTTCGCTGGGACTGATGCTTTTCATTTCTGCCATGGGTTATTTCACAGGTAACCGTATTAATGGCGCCGCACGCTGGTCGGAGTTTATGGGAATAAGTTTTCAGCCTTCCGAATTTGCAAAGATGGCCGTTGTGATTCTGGTGGCGTATTTTCTCTCATTTAACAGAGAGGAAAATAATGCTTCACCGAATGCCTTTAAGTGGATCATGTGTTTGTGCATGCCTGCCATTGCACTGATCGGTCTTGAAAACTTATCGACTGCTATGCTGCTTTTCCTTGTGGTTTATCTGATGATGCTGATTGGAAAGATTAAGCGTAAACAACAGTTTTGGCTAACGGGCAGCTTGTTGTCTATAGGTTTTTTAGGTTTGCTCCTGATATTTGCAACGCCGAATGACACTCAACTTCCATTGCTTCACCGCTTACCAACCTGGAAGAACCGTATCGTGAAATTTGCAGATACGGAGAAAGTAGCACCTGCCGAATTCGATATTGATAATGATGCGCAGGAAGCACATGCCCATATTGCCATTGCGAAAAGTCATATTGTAGGCAGCATGCCGGGAAATTCTATCCAGCGCGACTTCCTTAGTCAGGCTTTTTCAGACTTTATCTTTGCCATTATTATAGAAGAAATGGGATTGTTTGGTGGATTGATTGTCGTCTGTCTGTACCTCTGGCTGTTAGTCAGGGCAGGACGAATAGCCAAGAAATGTGATAAATATTTTCCTGCCTTTCTGGTGATGGGCATCGCGCTGCTTTTAGTCTCGCAGGCGATGCTAAATATGATGGTAGCCGTGGGACTCTTCCCTATTACGGGACAACCACTGCCACTGATTAGTAAGGGTGGGACCTCTACACTGGTAAACTGTATTTATATCGGGATGCTTTTGAGCATTAGCCGCTACACCATATATCTTACTGAACTTAAAAAGAAAGAAAAAGAAGAACAGGAAGAACTTTTGCGTGAGCAAGCAGAAATGGGTAGTGAGTATGATTTATCATCCGATATAAGCATGATAACCAATGAATCGGAGGAAAGTACGAATGAGAAAGAGTTTAAAGGACCGTATGAGAGTGATTATTAGTGGTGGAGGAACAGGAGGACATATCTTTCCTGCTATTTCCATTGCAAATGCAATAAAAGAAATTGACCCTGATGCAGCCATTCTTTTTGTGGGCGCTGAAGGTAAAATGGAAATGAGAGTTGTACCTGAGGCAGGCTACCAGATTGTGGGACTGCCTATTGCCGGATTTAACCGGAAGCAACTCTGGAAGAATTTCAAAGTGATCTACCTTTTGATTCGCAGTCAGCTTAAGGCCAGACGCATTATCAAGAACTTTAAACCACATGTGGCGGTAGGTGTTGGCGGTTATGCAAGCGGACCAACGTTGAAAGTGGCAGGAGGAATGAATATTCCCACATTGATTCAGGAGCAAAATTCTTATGCCGGTGTAACGAATAAACTGCTGGCAAAAGGAGCGAAAAAGATCTGTGTGGCATATGAAGGAATGGAAAAGTTCTTTCCTGAAGATAAGATTGTGCTGACAGGAAATCCGGTAAGACAAGGTTTACTGGATCAGAGTTTAACCAGAGACGAAGCGGTTAAGCATTTTGGTTTCGATCCGAAGAAGAAAACAATACTCATTGTAGGCGGTAGTCTTGGAGCAGGTTCAATAAATCATGCTTTGCAGCACAACATTCAAATGATAAAAGATCATCCGGAAGTACAGTTTATCTGGCAAACCGGCAAGCTCTATTTCGATAAAATAGCCAAACGCCTCGAGAAGGAAAGTAAGATTGAGAATCTGAACGTAATGACTTTTATTAAAGATATGAATATGGCCTATACAGCCGCTGACCTGGTGGTATCGCGTGCAGGTGCAAGTTCCATTTCGGAGTTTTGTCTGCTGCATAAAGCCGTTATTCTGGTTCCGTCGCCTAATGTGGCCGAAGATCATCAGACTAAAAACGCGATGGTTTTGGTTAATAAGGGGGCTGCTATATATATTAATGATAAAGAAGTAGATGAGAAGCTCCTTCCCACTGCCATTCAGACCGTAATGGATGATAAGAAGCTACAGGAATTAAAAGCAAATATTGCTAAACTTGAATTACCTGATTCGGCACGTATCATTGCCGAAGAAGTAATTAAACTAACAGAAAAATGAAAATTGAAGATATAAAATCAGTCTATTTCATTGGTGCCGGTGGCATCGGTATGAGCAATCTGGTACGTTATTTCCTTTCAAAGGGAATGTACGTTGCCGGCTATGACCGTACGGCTACCGAACTGACAGATCATCTGATAAAAGAGGGTGCACATATTCACTTTCAGGATGACGTAGAGCTGATT
Organism: uncultured Bacteroides sp.; assembly: GCA_947074195.1. Lineage (GTDB taxonomy): Bacteria > Bacteroidota > Bacteroidia > Bacteroidales > Bacteroidaceae > Bacteroides. The sequence continues at coordinate 9,813 of CAMTOS010000019.1, read as the reverse complement.
CCCGCTGAATGTAAGGACAAAACGCATACGCTGGTGATTATGACTCCGGCTATTCCACAGGACCATAACGAACTGAACTACTTCAGAAATGAAGGTTTTACAATTCAAAAGCGTGCGCAGGTGTTGGGTGCCATCACCAAAGCCAGCAAAGGACTTTGTGCAGCCGGTACGCATGGTAAAACAACTACATCAACGATGATAGCGCATTTGTTTCACGAATCGACTAAAGGTTGTACAGCTTTCCTCGGAGGCATTTATAAAAACCAAGAAACAAATCTTCTGCTTTCAGAGAGTAGTCCGTTTACAGTAATCGAGGCGGATGAGTATGACCGCTCGTTCCATCACTTGTCGCCTTTCATGTCGGTAATTACCTCAACTGATCCGGATCATCTGGATATATATGGTACAGAGGAAGCCTATCTTGAAAGTTTTGCACACTATACCAGTCTGATACAACCCGGAGGCGCACTCATCATGCGTGAGGGTATCACACTACAACCTCGTTTGCAGGAAGGAGTGAAATGTTTTACTTACTCAAAAGAGGGCGGTGACTTCCATGCTGAGAATATTCGTATCGGTGATGGCGAAATCTTTTTTGATTTTGTAGGACCCGAAGTAAGAATTGATGATGTTCAACTTGGAGTGCCAGTAAGTATAAACATTGAAAATGGTGTAGCTGCCATGGCCATCGCTCACTTAAACGGAATTAGCGATGAGGAGATTAAAAAGGCCATGAAGAGCTTTAAAGGTATAGATAGACGGTTTGATTTTAAACTAAAAGACAAAAATATTGTTTTTTTAAGTGATTATGCACATCATCCGTCGGAGATAAAGCAAAGCCTGACCTCTATTCGCGAGTTGTATCCCGACAAAAAGATTACTGCAATATTTCAGCCGCATCTTTACTCGCGTACAAATGATTTCTTTAAAGAATTTGCTGATAGCTTATCCATTGCGGATGAAGTAATTCTGACAGAGATTTATCCTGCAAGAGAAAAACCTATTCCCGGAGTGAACAGCGAATTGATATATAATCATCTGAATGAAAATATAAATAAAGAGATCTGCAACAAAAACGATATTCTGAATGTAATAAAAGGAAAAGATATTGAAGTGCTGGCTTTACTTGGTGCCGGAGATATTGACAATTTTGTTCCTGCTATTACAGAAGAATTAAAACAAAGAATTACAAAGTAATTTATCAGATTAAGGAATAAACATAAACAGTATTCAAGATATGTGGAAACATCTGTTCTTAACCCTTTTAATATTGGTCATCATTGCTTATTTGACGATGTCTGTTACGGTTATCAACCGTAAGGATGATGGTATGGTATGCAAAGACATCGAATTAATAGTAAAAGACTCATTGTTTACCGGCTTCCTGACAAACAAAGAGGTAGTTTCTATTCTGAAAGCCCGTGGTATATCACCTGTGGGCAAGGAGATGAATGGCATATACACCGATTCTATAGAAAAGGTTCTGGCCAACCATCCGCTGATTGATAATGCCGAATGTTATAAAACGCCGGGAGGGAAACTGTTTATTGAAATCTATCAGCGCATTCCTCTGCTTAGAGTGATGAGTGCTAATGGCGATAATTACTATATCGATAATAAAGGAGAGATTATTCCTTCGGATGCACGTTGTGTGGCCCGAAAGATAATTGTAACAGGAAATGTAGAAAAATCATTTGCCTGCACCAAATTATATAACTTTGGATTATTTTTGCAAGACAATCCTTTCTGGAACGCCCAGATAGAACAGATTAATGTTCTTCCGAAAGGAAATATTGAGCTGGTACCACGTGTAGGTGATCATATCATCTATCTGGGTAAGCTCAATAATTATGAAGAGAAGCTCGAACGGTTGAAAACCTTCTATAAAAACGGGCTGAATGAAATTGGCTGGAATAAATATAGCCGTGTTAATATTGAGTTTAATAATCAGATAGTATGTACCCAGAGAGATAAGTGATTACCTCTCCGGTGGATGAGCTGTCTAAATTACTATTACTTCTATAATAATCACCTTCTGTCAGTTTGTTGAGAATTGGCAGAAACAGTATAAAAAGAAATTATGGCAACATCAGATTTTATCGCCGTTATTGAGCTTGGATCCTCGAAAATTGTCGGTTTGGCCGGCAGAAAGAAAGAGGATGGAGCTATGGAAATACTGGCCTATGCCAAGGAGGATGCCTCGACATGTATACAAAGGGGAATCATTTATAATATAGATAAGGTTGCTAATGCGCTGACTTCAATTATCGGTAAGATGGAAAGTCAGTTGGATTGTCTTATCGGGAAGGTATATGTCAGCACAGGTGGTCAGTCGTTACAATCGCGACTGAATAAGATTACTCGTGATATGGATAGTGATATTATCATCGACCAGAGTATTATCGATGCAGTATCTGATGAAAACCTGAATCTGAAACTTCCGCAGGATAATTACGAAATTCTTGATGTTATTCCACAGGAATACGTTGCAGGAAACAGCGAGCAGATTGATCCGAAAGGTGTTATCTGCAAGCAGTTTACAGGAAAGTTTCTGAATATCATTGCCCGTGATACGTTAAGAACGCGTATTGAGCAGGGCTTTGAAAAGGCAAAGATCGATATTGCTCACATCTATATATCTCCCCTCATAACTTCGGATGCAATTCTTACTGAAAAGGATATACGCGCCGGTTGCGCCATGATCGATTTGGGGGCTGAGACAACTACAATTACTATTTTCAGAAATCGTATTCTGCGCTATCTGGTAGTTTTACCACTTGGCAGCAACAGCATTACGCGCGATATTGCGACTTGCCTGAAAATTGAAGATGATGAAGCGGAATATCTGAAACAGACTTATGGCGATGTCATGTATAAGGAGGCTGATGATAAGGATCCGGTTACTTTCATGCAAAGAGATAATCAGATTGTTAAGAATCAGTTATTAAACAATATAATTCTGGCCAGAGCCACAGAGATTGTGGAAAACGTATGGAGTCTTATTAAACATTCGAATTACGCTGATAATTTGTATGCAGGCTTTGTACTGACTGGTGGTGGAGCAAATCTAAGAAATCTGGATAAGCTTTTCGAAGAGAAATGCAAAATCGATAAGATCAGATTCGCTAAGAAAACAACCTACTCTTTCATTAAGAAAGATGATATGCCTAAAGCTGATGGCATGTACAATACAGTTGCCGGAGTGTTGTTCCAGGGCAAGGAAGATTGTCTGAAAGTGGTTGAAATACCGGAACCGGAACCTGTAATCGAAAAAGAACCCGAACCAGTCATTATGATTGAGAAGCCAGTAGTGGAAGAGACTATCGTGATTGAACAGGTAGCCGAACCTGAACCTGAACCAGTCGTAGAGGAAAAGCCGGAGAAAAAGAAACCGGTAAAAGAGCCAAAAGAGCATACAGGACCAAAAAAGCCTTCGCCATGGACTGTATTTACCTCAAAACTGGGTGAACTGTTCAGTGAAGATGATAACCCAACTTAATAACTAAACCTAATGAAAGATAAATATATGAACGATATAGTTCCTTTCGAATTTCCGACAGATTCGCCTAAATTGATTAAGGTGGTTGGTGTTGGTGGCGGTGGAGGTAATGCCGTTACCCATATGTTCAAAGAAGGTATAGATGATGTATCTTTTGCTATTTGTAATACAGACAATCAGGCACTGAAGAAATCTCCGGTTCCTGTAAAAATACGTTTAGGTGTTACTGGTCTTGGTGCCGGAAACCGCCCAGAAAGAGCCCGCGAGGCAGCCGAAGCAAGTGTGGACGATATTAAGACGATGCTTGATGATGGTGCAACAAGGATGGTGTTTATTACTGCCGGAATGGGTGGTGGTACAGGTACCGGTGCAGGTCCTGTTATTGCCGGCATTTCTAAAGAGATGGGTATTCTTACGATCGGTATTGTAACCATTCCTTTCCTGTTCGAGGGTGAAAAGAAAATTACCCAGGCACTGGATGGTGTCGATGAGATGAGCAAACATGTGGATGCGCTTCTGGTGATTAACAATGAACGCCTGCGCTCCATCTATTCTGATTTATCGTGTACCAATGCCTTCAAGAAGGCAGATGATACACTTTCGGTTGCTGCACGTAGTATCGCCGAGATCATCACGACTGACGGTATTATCAATCTCGACTTTGAAGATGTGAAAACCTGTCTGAAGGATGGTGGTGTTGCAATCATGAGTACGGGTTACTCAGAAGGAGATAATCGTGTGCAGAAAGCCATTCAGGATGCATTGCATTCGCCACTGCTCAATAATAATGATATCTTTAAATCGAAGAAGATCATTCTTAATGTTTCGTTCTGCAGTGACTGCGAGCTTATGATGGATGAGATGAACGAAATTCATGACTTCATGAACAAATTCAGCAAATCGGTTGAAGTAATCTGGGGTATGGCAGAAGACAGTTCGTTAGGTAAGAAGGTTAAGATTACTCTTCTTGCAACCGGCTTTGGCATGGACAACCTTTCGGATATCGAGAAAATGATGCCGCTTGAAGATGAAGATAAATCGCCTGATATCGATACTCGTATCGAGACGGTATACGGAACAGATAGCAGCATCAATAATGGCAAGAGAAAGTTCTATATCTATGGCTTCAAGCCTTCTGATCTTGATGATGACAATGTTATATCGATGGTAGAGATGTCACCAACTTATCAGAGAAAAAACGATACGTTGAAGAAGATAGAAAAAGAAAAGATGGTGGAAGTTGCCAAACCTGTTGAAGAAGCTGCGGCTGAAACTCCGGGTGTGATTACTTTCTAATCGAACAATAGATAATTATTTATATAAACCTTACCCGAAACGGGTAGAAATATAATTCACAATGGATTTATTTGACAGAGTCAGCGAAGACATTAAAAACGCAATGCGTGCTAAGGATAAGGTAGCACTTGAAACACTTAGAAACGTAAAGAAATTCTTCATAGAAGCCAAAACTGCACCTGGTGCAAACGATACTCTGACTGATGATGCAGCACTGAAAATCATCCAGAAGTTAGTGAAACAAGGTAAGGATGCTGCTGAGATCTATACAACTCAGGGACGTGAAGATCTTGCTTCTGACGAACTTGCTCAGGTAAAGATCATGGAGATTTATCTGCCTAAACAAATGACTCCGGAAGAGCTGGAAGCTGCTTTGAAAGAGATTATTGCTGAAGTAGGTGCAACCGGTCCACAGGATATGGGTAAAGTGATGGGTGTAGCAACTAAAAAGCTATCCGGACTTGCCGAAGGCCGTGCAATTTCTGCTAAAGTAAAAGAATTATTGTCGTAACAGACTGAGCATTCTATATTGCTATATATTATTTTAAAGGCGTGAAAGAATTATTTCTTTCACGCCTTTTTTATTTGTACCGGCAACATTAATAAACAGAAACCCCATAAACGGAAAAACGCCGGAATGACTCAGGTCTTTCCGGCGCTTCCTCGTTGTAAGATGTGAGGATGGTGTATTTATAAACGTAATCGCTTCTTATGCATCAATATTAGCATAAGTCGCATTTTCTTCAATAAACTCACGACGTGGGCCTACTTCCTCGCCCATCAACATAGAGAAGATGTAATCTGCTTCTGCAGCATTCTCGATGTTCACCTGTTTCAACATACGGTTTTCTGGATCCATAGTCGTTTCCCACAACTGTTGCGCGTTCATCTCACCCAAACCTTTATAACGTTGGATGTGAACTTTGCTTTCGTTACCGTCACCATAAGTGTCGATAAACTGCAAACGCTGTGCTTCAGTCCAGCAGTATTCTGCATTGCTTCCTTTTTTACATAAGTACAAAGGAGGTGTTGCAATATACAGATATCCGTTCTGAATAATCTGTGGCATATAGCGGAAGAAGAATGTCATGATAAGGGTGTCGATGTGAGAACCATCGACGTCGGCATCGGTCATGATGATAATCTTGTGATAACGAAGCTTAGCGATATTTGCCGCTTTGCTATCATCCTCTGTACCGATGGTTACACCAAGTGCGGTATAGATGTTGCGGATTTCATCACTTTCAAGTGCCTTATGATACATTGCTTTCTCAACGTTAAGGATTTTACCACGCAATGGCAAAATAGCCTGGAACGCACGGTTACGGCCTTGTTTAGCTGTACCCCCTGCAGAGTCCCCTTCGACAAGGAAAAGCTCGCATTTGTGCGGATCGCGGTCAGAGCAGTCAGCCAGTTTACCAGGCAGACCACCACCAGACATTGGCGATTTACGTTGTACCATTTCGCGTGCCTTACGTGCTGCATGACGTGCAGTTGCTGCAAGAATCACTTTATCAACAATCAGTTTCGCTTCTTTCGGATGCTCTTCCAGATAGTTGTTAAGCGCCTCACCTACTGCCTGATCTACGGCACCGCTTACCTCACTGTTACCCAGTTTGGTTTTAGTCTGGCCTTCGAACTGAGGTTCGGCCACTTTTACAGAGATTACGGCTGTCAGACCTTCGCGGAAGTCATCACCCGAGATTTCAACCTTTACTTTTTCAAGCATTTTGCTGTCTTCAGCATAGCGTTTCAAAGTACGGGTCAAAGCACGGCGGAAACCGGCAAGGTGAGTACCACCTTCTATTGTATTGATATTGTTCACATACGAGTGGATGTTTTCCGAGAAACCGGTATTATACATAATAGCCACTTCGATAGGAACATTTTGTTTTTCTGTGTTCAGGTAGATCACATCGTTAATCAGATGCTCACGAGAAGACTCCAGGTAGCGAACAAACTCTTTCAGACCTTCTTCTGAATAGAATTCCTCGCCTCTGAATGAACCGTCTTCGTTTACTACACGACGATCCAACAGCGTAATTCTGATACCTGCATTCAGGTAAGCAAGTTCGCGAAGACGACCTGCCAGAATTTCATATTTGTAAATCGTTTCTGTGAAGATAGATGCATCGGGCCAGAACTGCTGATGTGTTCCGGTGATGTCGGTAGTACCCACCTCGGTCACTTCGCAAAGCGGTTTACCGATGTTGTACTCCTGCATATAGATTTTGCCATCGCGGTGAACATGCGTAATCATGTGCGTTGACAAGGCATTAACACACGACATACCCACACCGTGAAGACCACCAGATACTTTGTACGAGCCTTTATCAAACTTACCACCGGCATGAAGAACAGTCATAGCTACTTCTAAAGCCGACTTCTTCTCTTTTTCATGATAACCTACAGGGATACCACGTCCGTTGTCTTTTACTGTGATAGAATTATCTTCGTTGATGATCACATCAATTTGCGTACAATAACCGGCAAGTGCTTCGTCGATAGAGTTGTCTACAATTTCATATACCAAATGGTGAAGACCTTTGATACTGATATCGCCAATATACATGGCAGGACGTTTACGAACGGCTTCTAAACCTTCGAGTACCTGAATGCTGTTGGCAGAATAAGAACTATTGCTTTGGGGAGTATTTTCTTCTTGAGTTTCCTGTGAAAATAAATCTTGCATAACAACTATTTAAGTGATGTTAGAATTCTTACAAAAGTAACAAAAAAAATCGATGTATGTAGCAAAATATGATTGAAAAGCAAGTCGTTATTTTGTTTTATTACAGAAGAGTAAGATTCCATTGTAAAAGGTCATAATCATCTTCCTTATCGCGGAAACAAAGCTCTACAACCCAGTCAAAGAAGGTAGCTTTCGTCACATCCAACTCAACAGGCTGACCATCCTTAACAGGCATAATCGTCATCTCACCTTCCACAGCCCTGACGCCTGTATTCCAAAATGGAGAATAAGAACCCCACAGATGGACATTAAGAAGCAACGGCTCAGTGGTTTCATAAGAAATGGCATCATAAAAACAAAGCATAAACCGATTCAGATTGGAAACTTCGCATGCCACTTCATAATATTTATCCGCCTCTACTACTCTCACCCGATAGAAAGCCGTACAAAGATTTGGACTATTATTTACACGCAAAACAGTATAATTACTTTCATCTGTCTGTGTCACTTCATAACAGAAAGCGCCCAGAGCAATCACCGGTGTCACCTCCCATTGATTATCTGTCAGCGACTTACCAAATGTATTGATCACATATACATTACCAACATAGATATATCCATCTTCCTGAACACGAATCTTTACATCTTCCAGATATTTATCTTCAATGGCATAACGTTCTTCCGGCGTGGAAGCCATATACCACATATCGATCACCCGGCACAAATCGGCCAACGATGCAGACAGACGGAGACTGGATACAGCTACTGAAGCATTCTCATAAGCTATTGTCATTTTATCGGGCTTCTCAACACGCTCTAAAACACACGAATTTAACAGGACAATAATCAAAGCTGATGACAGCGCTAAATATATATTTCTCATAATCGTTGTTTATTTATTTTTATCCGGAAAACGATAACCTATACCCACTCTCAAAAATCCCAGGCTTCCTGCACCAACTTCAGCAAAGCCATAGACTTTGCGCCCCATTGTAATAGCAAAAGGCACAATATCAAAAGTAACCCCAACTTCTCTGTTCCTGTAAGAAGCACCAGAGTCAAGGTTTTTATCCCGATCTATATTGACACCCAGACCGAGACCTATAGAAGAGTAAAGATTGATAAAATCCCATCGAAACCAGTCGAAACGGGCAATTGGCGTGATGGCAAAAAAAGTAGAACGTTGTTTCCAAAACGGGGCATCGTCTATAAATCTGTAGGTACGCTGATACTCTGTGTGAAAGCCGGCAGCTACGCCCAAAGAGAACCAACGCTTTACCTGGTAATGATAAGAGAGACTAAATACAGGAGTACCATACAAATTGCCATTATAAAATTCGGGATGCGCACCATTCGGACAATAGAAATAGAAAGCGTCATTACTCTTATAACCAAAAACATTATCGGCAGAAAAGAGCCACCCTACTGTAAGACGTAATTCCTGATGAGGAGAATTGAGCAGATTCGTTTGCGCTTGAAGTTGCGATGAGATACAGAAAGCCGCCCATACGACAAGCAGCTTAGAGAGTCGTTTTATCATAAGGAATAGTTTTATCAGGTTTTAGAGCAACAAAGGTAGAAAAAGATTTAGAGCAACAAAACCAAAGGGTACAAAATAAAAAAAGCCGAACCTTTTGAGGTTCAGCTTTTAATATATAAGTTTAAAGACTCTGATTAAGCCAATTTATTTACGTAAACAGCCAATTTAGACTTCAAGTTGCTAGCCTTGTTTTTGTGGATGATATTAACTTTAGCCAATTTATCCAACATCTTAGCTACTTTAGGAAGCAATGCAGCTGCTTCAGCTTTCTCAGTTGTAGAGCGAAGTTTTCTCACAGCGTTACGCATTGTTTTAGCGTAGTATCTGTTGTGAAGTCTTCTTTTCTCTTCTTGTCTGATTCTTTTGATTGATGATTTATGATTTGCCATCTGGACTAATCTGTTTAATTCGTTATTATTTGTAGCCCATAGGGGAATCGAACCCCTCTTTCCAGAATGAAAATCTGGCGTCCTAACCGATAGACGAATGGGCCATTAAGGCGGTTGACGTTTCCGTCATTTTGCTTTCGGGAATGTTTTAATTTCTCGATTGCGGCTGCAAAGATACGGACTTTTTCCTAATCTCCAAACATTACTCCATAAAAAATATGTATAAAAATAGTAATGTCTATAAATACAAAAAGCTGAATCTTTAAGGACTCAGCTTTTTTATATTGTAATTTCGATTGACTCGTATATTAAGCAAGTTTGTTTACGTAAACTGCCAACTTAGATTTCAAGTTGCTTGCTTTGTTTTTGTGGATGATATTAACCTTAGCCAATTTAT
>CAMTOS010000018.1 GCA_947074195.1 uncultured Bacteroides sp. | reverse complement strand
AAACAATGAGCAATCTGGCAGTTGTAAGTAGTGACTTGAAAACTTTAATGAAGAAAGATATACCACAATTGACAAATAAACTCAGCATCATGAGCGATAATTTCATATCTGTCAGCGATCAGTTAAAGGAAATTGATTATGCGGGTATAGCCAAAGAAATTGATAGCACTCTGGCAAATGTGAAATTAATCACTGATAAGGTTAATGAGAAAAATAATACAATCGGATTATTATTCAATGATCCTGAATTATATAATAATCTGAACCAAACTGCCGTTAATGCGAGTAATTTGCTATTGGATCTGAAAGAGCATCCGAAACGTTACGTTCAGTTCTCGGTATTCGGCCGAAAAGATAAATAATGTAGTTAATTAGATTTTATCTAAATAACCACAGCTGATAAAGATTAATGCAAACAGTACTATTTTCTAATAAAATATACTTGCTGTTGCCTTATCACCAAAGCATCAAAATCAGATTTTTTAACTTTTATCTTTTTGGTTATCAACCATTTATAAATTTACAAGGAGTTTTACAACATATAGATTTGCACTACCCTACACAAATCACTCATAATGAGAATATTAGACTAATATTGGAATAAACAAAAAATATCACACTTGTTTTTTCCAAATAAGATTCTCAATTTTGCAGTGTAGAAGTTTTGCCTTATTATTTTAAGTATTTACAGCCGTTATGATTGAATCCAACCATGTCGTGCTCTGGAACAGTTGTCTGGATATCATCCGTGACAACGTACCTGACTCGACTTTTAAAACATGGTTTTCCCCCATTGTTCCTCTGAAATATGAGGATAATACCTTTGTTATACAGGTACCAAGTCAGTTTTTCTATGAATTCCTTGAGGATAAATTCGTAGACTTACTTCGTCGCACCTTGTATAAGGTCATTGGTAATGGCACAAAACTGATGTATAACATCATGGTGGACCGCTCTTCTACACCCACTCAGACTGTAAATTTAGAGGCAACAAACCGATCAATGGCGGTTCCGCAACAAACGGCTATCCGTAACGGAGGAAACAAAGCACCTAATATTCTTCAGGCACCGGCACCTCAGGATTTGGATCCGCGCCTGAATCCAAGCTACAATTTTGAAAATTTCATTGAAGGTTATAGCAATAAACTTTCACGCAGTGTAGCAGAAGCTGTTGCAGAAAAACCTGCAGGAACAGCTTTTAACCCGCTATTTCTTCACGGAGCATCCGGCGTTGGCAAAACTCACCTTGCAAATGCTGTCGGTACCCGTATCAAAGAATTATATCCTGACAAGCGTGTTCTTTATGTATCAGCTCATCTTTTCCAGGTGCAGTATACTGATTCAGTACGTAACAATACAACGAATGATTTCATCAACTTCTATCAGTCAATTGACGTATTGATTATCGATGATATTCAGGAATTTGTAGGTGTTACCCGTACGCAGAATACTTTCTTCCATATATTCAATCATCTTCACCAGAATGGCAAACAGCTTATTCTAACCTGCGACCGTGCGCCAATGCTACTCCAGGGTATGGAAGAGCGCCTTTTAACCCGCTTTAAGTGGGGTATGGTAGCTGAACTGGAAAAACCGAATATTGAATTAAGAAAAAATATCCTTAGAAGTAAAATACATCGCGATGGTCTGGATTTCCCATCAGAAGTTATTGATTATATCGCAGAGAATGTAAATGATAGCGTACGCGACCTTGAAGGTATTGTAATTGCCATCATGGCCCGCTCAACGATCTTTAATAAGGAAATAGATATTGAGCTTGCAAAACGCATCGTACACGGTTCTGTACGCAATGAAACAAAAAATATCGGGGTTGAAGATATTATCAATACAGTATGTAAGTACTTTAGCCTTGAAATTAGCGCAATTCATACAAAATCGAGAAAGAAAGAAGTTGTACAGGCGCGTCAGATTGCAATGTTTCTTGCAAAACAATATACCGATTTTTCAACTTCTAAAATCGGGAAACAAATCGGCGGTAAAGATCATGCGACGGTATTGCACGCCTGCAAAACGGTTAAAGGGCAATGCGAAGTGGATAAATCATTCCGCGCCGACCTTGAAAGCATCGAATCTGCGTTAAAGCAAAGAAAATAATACAAAAAAGCGAGTATCTCTACTCGCCTTTTTTATTTTATAAAACCTTGCTTCCGCAATGATTCCATTAAGTTCTTTGAAATAGCCTCATTGGCATCTTTTGTATATCGCACTTCTGTAAATACCTGAGCGAGAGTCGATTTTGCATTATCTTCTACAAACTTCTTATTTTCATCAAGCGACTCTTTATATTCATAGATTGAATCAATATCCGATGACGTATAATCTTTATAGGTTTCATTGTGAATTAATGATTCAAAAGGCAAACGATCTACCTGATCCGGCATTTCAGCAGGATAACCTACAGTGATAGTGGTTATCGGGAATACTAATTCCGGCAATTTCAGAATATCAATTATCTTATCTGAATTATATATAGTTGTACCCAAATAACATATACCCAAACCTGCATCTTCTGCAAGTGTACAAAAAGTCTGTGCTACCAGCAATGCGTCTGTTGCCGCATTCATAAATGACAGAAAGTTGTCGTATCCGGGTGTTGCTTCGCGAAGATTACACCACTCCGAAAAACGGCGGAAATCTGCGCAGAATGTCAAAACTACGGGTGCATTTTTCACCATTGGCTGATTAAAATGTGTTGGCGCAAGTCTTTCTTTCATTTCAGCTTCACGAGTGACAATTACACTATATAATTGCATGCCTCCCATGGTCGAAGCACGAAATGATTCTTTTAGTAAGCTATTTAACAACTCCTGAGATATATCCTCAGAAGTATACTTTCGTATTGTTCTTCTTTCTCTGATTGAATCTATCATATTTCTTTTTTAAGCAAAGATAAAAAAGAAACTTTTAATATTCCAAGATGTAATGCGAATTATTTTTTTGGATAACTTATGAACATATCTCAATACTTCAACGTTCTATATTTCAAGTTATTAGATTTTTATTTTGGACAACTTTTAAACATTAATAAAGTTTTCAACAATCTAAACATTATAACTTTATTTATTTTGTGATTAAAAAAAACCTTCTTATTTTTGCACCCGCTTTTGATAATAAGGCAATACTTCTACAACTAATACCTTATTATTAAAACAACTAAAACTGATATCAAAGTGGATAAGCAGACGTTTACTTACAATGAAGCCTATGAAGAATCGTTGAAATACTTTATGGGTGATGAATTGGCAGCCCGTGTTTGGGTGAACAAATATGCCCTGAAAGATTCTTTCGGCAATATCTATGAAAAATCTCCGGAAGATATGCACTGGAGAATTGCAAATGAAATTGCTCGTATTGAGAGCAAATATCCTAAAGCACTTTCTGCACAGGAAGTTTATGATGTCTTAGACCACTTTAAATATATCGTTCCACAAGGTAGTCCGATGACAGGAATTGGTAATCATTTCCAGGTCGCATCACTTTCTAACTGTTTTGTTATTGGTGTTGATGGTACAGCCGATTCATATGGCGGTATCATTAAAATTGATGAAGAGCAGGTTCAGTTAATGAAAAGACGTGGTGGTGTGGGACATGACCTTTCACACATTCGTCCTAAAGGTTCTCCGGTTAAAAACTCAGCATTAACTTCAACTGGTCTTGTTCCCTTTATGGAACGTTATTCCAATTCTACCCGTGAAGTAGCTCAGGATGGTCGTCGTGGCGCTTTAATGCTTAGCGTATCTATCAAACATCCGGATTCAGAAGCTTTTATTGATGCGAAAATGACTGAAGGAAGAGTCACAGGTGCTAATGTTTCGGTTAAACTTGATGATGCTTTCATGAATGCTGCCATCAATAATGAATCATATACTCAAACTTTCCCCGTTAATTCAGATAATCCTGCATACACAAAAGATATTGATGCTTCGGCACTTTGGAAAAAGATTGTGCATAACGCATGGAAATCTGCAGAACCCGGTGTATTATTCTGGGATACAATCATCCGTGAATCTGTGCCCGATTGTTATGCAGATTTAGGCTATCGCACAGTTTCTACAAATCCATGTGGTGAAATACCATTATGTCCATATGACTCATGTCGCTTGTTGGCTATCAATCTTTACTCATATGTGGTTAATCCTTTTAAACCCGATGCCTATTTCGACTTCGATTTATTCAGAAAGCATGTAGCATTGGCTCAGCGCATCATGGATGACATTATCGATCTTGAGCTTGAAAAGATTGAATTGATCATGGAGAAAATTGATGCTGACCCTGAAAACGTAGAAGTAAAACGTACCGAAAAACTTCTTTGGGAAAAAATCTATAAGAAAAGCGGACAAGGTCGCAGAACTGGTGTAGGTATTACAGCAGAAGGTGATATGCTTGCAGCAATGGGATTACGATATGGTACTGAAGAGGCTACAAACTTCTCGGAAGAGGTGCATAAAGCTGTTGCTCTTAACGCTTACCGTTCATCTGTAGAGATGGCTAAAGAACGTGGAGCATTCGAGGTCTATGATACAGAAAGAGAAAAAAATAATCCTTTTATCAATCGTTTGCGTGAAGCTGATCCCGAGCTATATGAATTAATGTCAAAACATGGTCGCCGTAATATTGCGTGTCTGACTATTGCACCTACCGGTACAACAAGTTTGATGACACAAACAACATCGGGAATTGAGCCTGTATTTTTACCAGTTTACAAGCGTCGTCGTAAAGTTAATCCAAACGATACCAATGTAAGAATTGACTTTACAGATGAGTCTGGTGATTCATTCGAAGAATATATTGTATTCCATCACAAGTTTGTTACCTGGATGGAAGCCAATGGACATGATCCTGCTAAACATTATACACAGGAAGAAATTGATAAACTGGTAGAAGAATCTCCTTATTATAAAGCCACTTCAAATGATGTTGACTGGTTAATGAAGGTTAGAATGCAGGGAAGAATTCAGAAATGGGTTGATCATTCGATTAGCGTTACTATCAATCTTCCGAATAATGTAGATGAGGAATTGGTGAATCACCTTTATGTTGAAGCCTGGAAATCTGGTTGCAAGGGATGTACCGTTTATCGTGATGGCTCACGTTCAGGTGTACTAATATCTGCCAAACCTGAGAAAAAAGGTGATCTGCCTCCATGCAAGCCACCTACAGTAGTAGAGACTCGTCCGGCTGTATTAGAGGCTGATATTGTCCGTTTTCAGAATAATAAAGAGAAATGGGTTGCACTTATCGGTTTGATGGATGGATATCCTTATGAAATATTCACTGGTTTGCAGGATGATGATGAAGGTATCTTTATTCCCAAAAGTGTTACTCAGGGACGTATCATTAAAAATGTAGATGAGAACGGCAACAAACGTTATGATTTCCAGTTTGAGAATAAACGCGGATATAAAATGACGATTGAAGGTCTTTCTGAGAAATTCAATAAGGAATACTGGAACTATGCGAAACTTATTTCAGGTGTGTTGCGCTATAGAATGCCAATTGAGCAGGTAATTAAGCTTGTTGGTTCACTGCAATTAGACAACGAGAACATCAATACCTGGAAAAATGGTGTAGAGCGTGCTCTTAAGAAGTATATTCAGGATGGTACAGCTGCTAAAGGCAAAAAATGCCCTAATTGTGGTAACGAGACACTCGTATATCAGGAAGGTTGCCTTATGTGTACTACCTGTGGCGCATCACGTTGCGGATAAAATCACTTTTCAAACTTATATATTATACTCCCGTAGAGATTAAGAATTCTGCGGGAGTTTTTTATGTCGTTTTCGCATGTTATAATTCTTTTTTGTTAATTAACTGTTAAATATATGTTTTGAAACAACTCAACACAAACGTTTGCACAGTATTTTAAAACAGTAATTATCACTGAAATAAATAAGAGAAAAAAGAATCAATTATACTTGCATAAAATAGTTAATTATTCAAATCTAATATATATGTTAGTATCATTCAATATAGAATACAGAACTAACTGGGGAGAAGAAGTTCGCATAGACTATTATCTTCAGGATTCGGGCGTTATCCATGCAAATCAGTTGCTTACTATGCACACGATTGATGGAATACATTGGACCGGTGACCTTCATCCTAATTTTCTCACTGATAAAGGAACGATAAATTATTGTTATTGCATTTGCAAAGACGGTGTTGAAGTACGCCGTGAGTGGGACAGTTTTGAACGCAAGCTTTTTGTTGAAGGCGATGATAAGAAAATATATACGGTATATGATAACTGGAAGAATATACCCGATCAGCTTTACTTCTATAGTTCTGCGTTTACAGAATCACTTTTAGCGCATAATAAACGTGCAGCTATACCACGCACCTATGTCAATAGCGTTCGTATTATTGCACATGCGCCTTCAGTTAGCTCAGATTTTGTTCTCGCCATTAGCGGTAACCAGAAAATTCTTGGAAACTGGGATCCGAATAAGGCAGTTATGATGAGTGATGCAGATTTCCCAGACTGGCAAATCGAATTAGATTCAAAAAAAATAGAATTCCCGCTGGAATATAAATTCGTTCTTTTCAATAAGAAAGATAAAAAGTTCGTTGCCTGGGAAAACAATCCCAATCGCTACCTTGCGCAAGGTGGCTCAAAACCAAATGAAACTGTTGTCGTAGCCGATCGCTATGTATATATAGATCAACCTGCATGGAAAGGCGCTGGTGTAGCTATTCCGGTTTTCTCTTTGCGCTCTGAGAAAAGTTTTGGTGTAGGCGATTTTAGTGATTTAAAGAAAATGATTGACTGGGCTGTAGAAACTAAACAGAAAGTTGTTCAGATTCTCCCTATCAACGATACAACCATGACTCACACATGGACAGATTCTTATCCTTACAATAGTATCTCTATTTATGCTTTCCATCCAATGTATGCTGACATACTCAAGATGGGTAAACTAAAGGATAAAGAAGCGGTGAAAACTTTTAATCAAAAGCAGAAAGATTTAAATTCACTTGCTGCCATAGATTATGAAGCAGTTAATAATACAAAGTGGGACTATTTTAAATTGCTTTTCAAGCAAGATGGAGAAAAAACACTTGCTTCAAAAGATTTCAAAGCATTCTTTGATAACAATAAAGAATGGTTGCAGCCATATGCAGTTTTCAGTTATCTGCGCGATGCCTATAAGACTCCTGATTTTACAAAATGGCCAAGCTATTCTGTATTCCGTCAGGAAGAGATAGAAAAACTTTGTAAAACAACAACTGCAGATTATCCTCATATTGCTATCTATTATTTTATTCAATATCATCTGCATTTGCAATTGCTTGAGGCAACAACTTATGCACGCAATAAAGGTGTAGTATTGAAAGGTGACATTCCAATCGGTATTAGTCGTACTAGTGTAGAAGCATGGAAGGAACCTTATTATTTCAATATGAATGGTCAGGCCGGTGCCCCGCCCGATGATTTCTCGGCGAACGGACAAAATTGGGGATTCCCGACTTACAACTGGGATGTGATGGAGAAAGATGGCTATAGCTGGTGGATGAAGCGTTTCCGCAAAATGGCCGAATATTTCGATGCATACCGAATTGACCATATTCTTGGCTTCTTCCGTATCTGGGAAATACCGATGGATGCTGTTCATGGTTTGCTCGGTCAGTTTGTTCCTGCCTTGCCTATGAGTCGAGAAGAGATTGAAAGCTTTGGAATGCAGTTCCGGGATGAATAT
The DNA here is from genome assembly GCA_947074195.1 of uncultured Bacteroides sp. Taxonomy (GTDB): domain Bacteria; phylum Bacteroidota; class Bacteroidia; order Bacteroidales; family Bacteroidaceae; genus Bacteroides. The sequence goes on along the minus strand of CAMTOS010000018.1, from coordinate 33,271 downwards.
CTTTCACCATATATACACGAATATTTCCTGAAAGATATGTTCGGTCCGCACGCTGATTTTGTTAAAGAGACATTCCTTGACACGACTGATCAGTTCGAGCGTTATTGCATGAAACCTGCATTTGATACACAGCGAAAAGTTGAAGCATATTTTGCAGGTAAAACCGATGATGACAGCAAATGGATTCGTGAAGGTGTTTATGCACTAATCAGTGATGTTCTGTTTGTGCGCGATCGCAATAACCCAGATATGTACCATCCACGTATCGGAGTGCAACTGGATTATATTTATCGTTCATTAAGTGATTGGGACAAAAATGCTTTCAATCGTTTATATGATCAGTATTATTATCATCGTCACAATGATTTCTGGCAGGAACAAGCCATGAAGAAGCTTCCGCAACTCACACAATCGACACGAATGCTGGTTTGTGGAGAAGACCTCGGTATGATTCCTCAGTGTGTAGACTGGGTGATGAATGAATTACGTATTCTTAGTCTTGAAATTCAGCGTATGCCTAAAAATCCGGCATATGAATTCGGACACCTAAATGAATATCCTTATCGTTCAGTTTGTACTTTCTCTACTCACGATATGTCGACATTGCGTGGCTGGTGGCAAGAAGATTATGCACAAACCCAGCGCTATTATAATACAATGCTTGGTCATTATGGTGCAGCTCCGGCTATCGCTACTCCGGATGTTTGTGAAGAAATCATTCGCAATCAGTTATATAGTCAGTCTATTCTTTGTATCCTGGCTTTACAAGACTGGATGGCAATTGATGAACGTTGGAGAAATCCAAATGTGGAGGAAGAAAGAATCAATGTTCCTGCCAATCCTCGTCATTACTGGCGTTATCGCATGCATCTTACTATAGAGCAGTTGATGAAAGCAGAAAGTTTAAACGAAAAGATCAGAAAGCTGGTTGATCTTACCAACCGCAATCCGTCATAAATTAAAAATTAAGTTTATAGTTCATAGAACCATCATGAATAGTTTTTGCTATTTCATGATGGTTTTATTGTTCTATAACCACCTTAAGCTGTATTTTTGCAAAAAAGAATATTATGATTATCAAAGAGAGCTATATAATACTCGATCAATTGGTATTATATGCCTATCATGGCGTAATGCCTCAGGAAAATATTGTAGGAAATGAGTATCGCATCAATTTGCGTTTAAAAGTAGATTTTTCATCTGCAGCAAAAACTGATGAAGTAGCACAAACTGTAAATTATGCAGAGGTTTATAAGTCGGTGAAGGATGAAATGGACATCTCATCAAAATTACTTGAACATGTAGCCTACCGCATCTGCAATCGTTTGTTTACTGATTTCTGCGCCATTCAGGAAATTGAGATTAAACTCATCAAAAGAAATCCTCCAATGGGAGCTGATGTAGATGCATCGGCTGTTGAACTGGTTTGTAGCCGTTAAAAAAGAACTGCCTGCAAGTTTTGATATTTGCAGGCAGTTATACTTATTCAGCTGTATTTTTTCTTCTTCGACGACGTTTAACAGATTCAGCAGCCTCTTCAACAATCGATTTATTGGCAAATCGCTGCGCATAATTCGAATAATCGGGATGAGTGCGTTCATAATTCTGATCCAGAAACAGCGGACTGGATATGATATGATCTGCCGTAGACCGGTTGCAACAGAAAACAATATTTTCTACACCGGCAAGTCTGGTTAGTGCCTTTACATCCGTATCATGCGGCTGTAGTGTCATCGGGTCGGTAAAGAAAAACAGATAATCAATCTCACCTTCAACAATACGCGAACCAATCTGCTGGTCACCACCGAGAGGACCCGACTTCAGAATCGTAAAATCCCATTCAACATCCGGGTGTTTTTGTTTTAAAGCCGCGAGAATCAAAGTCCCGGTAGTACCTGTACAATAGAATTTATGCCCGATTAACAATTCCGAGTTCCATAAAGTCCATTCTATCAAATCTTTTTTCATTGCGTCATGCGCAACTAATCCAATGTGCTTAATTAATTTTTCGCCCATCCTGATTCAATCTTTAAAGTTATTCAATTGTGTAAACAGCTTATGCCCTTTCGCATAAAACTGCCACAAGATACTATTATTTATTCTTTCGGGTATAATGGTTTCAGATGTTTTTTCCAGATTTTCGTTCCGGACTGAAACATAATCAACTTTCATTCTTGCATAATCTTTACGTGCAGAGGCCACAGCTTTAAAGTTTTCAATGTCACCTTTAAGCAAAAACTGCAACATAGCCAATCTGTCCATCCAGGCTCTTTTGAGCATTATATCCTTTATTTCATTGGCGGGAAGATTCTTATAAAGCATCAGTAGATTATTGCGGAAATTCAGATAAGTCTTACGAGGATTTTCTTTCGACAATGTTGCACCGCCAACATGATAAACCACACTCTGTGGAATATACATAATACCTTTGCCCCTTGCACGCAATCGCCAGCATAAATCTATCTCTTCCATGTGAGCAAAGAATTTACCATCCAATCCACCAGCATCTCTATAATCGGCCAGACGGATAAACAAAGCCGCACCCGTTGCCCAGAAAATAGGTTTAACCGTATCGTATTGACCATGATCTTCTTCTACCCTATCAAATATACGTCCACGACAAAAAGGATAACCGTATTTATCAATATATCCACCTGCAGCACCGGCATGTTCAAAGTAAGTTTTACGATGATAACTTCTGATTTTTGGCTGGCATGCAGCCACTTCAGGGTGTGAATCGGCATAATGCACCAAAGGAGCAAGCCAGTTTTCAGTGACCTCAACATCGGAATTGAGTAACACCACATATTCAGCATCTACCTGCTCAAGCGCTTTGTTGTAACCATCGGCAAAACCCCAGTTCTTATCAAGTAATATCAATCGCACTTCAGGAAAATCCTTGCGAAGCATTTCGACAGAATTATCTGTAGAACCATTATCGGCTACACATACTTCTACATCGTTTGCAAGACTATATTTCAGAACAGAAGGCAGAAAAGTACGCAACATTTCACAGCCATTCCAGTTAAGTATAACTACAGAAATTTTTATCATTTCCACCTTTTTTATTCTGTTAGATAATCAGATGCTGCACACAGCATCTCTACATTTAGATTATTATTGATTTTACCTGAAAGATGTTTTTGGATGTTACATATAATATCTCAACATTAGATTTTCACTGGTTTAATCTGATATGTGTTATCAGACGCTGCACGCAGCGTCTCTACATAGATGTACTGTAATTTATAGAGAAGCAGCATGATGCGTCTGATTCATTCAAGTTTATATTAAACAACAAATCAGAAAACAAATTTAGTCTAAACGCTCAGCAATTAATGCAGTTTTATCTTCATTAAAACCGATAAGTTTTAAAGATACTAACTGATTATCAAGTGAATCATCACTTTCAATTTCTACACGTATATAATTATCGGTAAAACCATGCATAGGCACTCCGGCTTTGGCCTTTTCCATCAATGCCAAAATATTCTGACCGATATGTCGCTCATAGAATGCCACTGTTTTTTCATCAGATAAAGCGAGTAAACGCTGACTTCGTTTATGTTTTTCTTCCGGTGTAACCGAATGTTCAATCTTCAAAGCCTGTGTACCCGGACGTTCTGAATAGCTAAACACATGCAATTGCGTAACATCCAGTCCGGCAATAAATGAGTAAGCATTTTCAAAGAATTCATCTGTTTCACCGCGAGTACCGACAATTACATCTACACCAATAAATGCATCAGGCATCACCTCTTTAATCTTAGCAATTTTTGATGCAAAGAGTGCAGTATCATATTTTCGTTTCATCAGTTTCAGCACATCATCACTACCCGACTGCAACGGAATATGGAAATGAGGCATAAAACGTTTTGAGGTAGATACGAATTCAATAATCTCATCTGTAAGCAAATTAGGCTCAATAGAAGAAATTCGGTAACGTTCAATACCCTCAACCTCATCGAGTGCTTTTACAAGATCGAAGAAAGTTTCGCCAGTCGATTTACCAAAATCACCTATATTAACACCTGTCAAAACAATTTCCTTTCCACCCTCGGCAGCAGCCTGGCGAGCTTGATCAACCATAGAAGCAATCGTTCCATTACGGCTGCGACCACGCGCAAAAGGTATAGTACAATAAGAGCAGTAATAATCACAGCCATCCTGAACTTTCAGGAAATAGCGTGTACGATCGCCACGCGAACACGATGGCACAAATGAACGTATATCTTTAGTGGCAGTAGTATGAGCCTCGCCACATTCATGTTTCTGTAAATCACCTAAATATTGCAGCAGATCCTTTTTTTGTTCTGCACCCAATACGATATCAACACCATCGATTTTTGCAACTGCATCGGGTTTCAGCTGAGCATAACAACCAGTTACAACCACAAAGGCACCGGGATGTTGTTTTACTAATTTATGAATAGCCTGGCGGCATTTCTTATCGGCCATCTCTGTCACCGAACAGGTATTTACCACACAGATATCGGCCTTTTCACCTTTGCGGGCAGTACGAACACCTGCTTCGCGCAGAGTTTTACCAATGGTCGACGTTTCTGAAAAATTCAATTTGCAGCCCAATGTATAGTAAACGGCTGTCTTATCCTGAAATACTGTAGTATCAATCATGATCCTTATTTATTCTCTTAAACACCACAAAGTTACATATTATCTCTTCATTCCCGAACTCTATTATATTTTAATAAGGTTCTCGTGCAAAAAGGCACATCAAAATGACATATAATAAAGAAAAACGATCATAAATATATGATAAAATGTTTAAGTTATGAAGGTTAATTATTATTTTTGCACAGATTACAATAAAACGTGCAATGATTAAAGAAAATTTTATCAAACTATACGAGAATAGTTTCCGCGAAAACTGGGATTTACCTTGTTATACCGATTATGGAGAAGATATAACTTACACTTACGGACAAGTTGCCGAAGAGATAGCCCGACTGCATCTTTTATTTAAACACTGCAGTCTCCGCCGCGGAGAAAAAATAGCCATTATTGGCAAAAACAACACAAAATGGTGTATCGCCTATATGGCAACGATCACCTATGGCGCTATTGTTGTGCCAATTCTGCAAGACTTTAATCCAAATGATGTTCACCATATTGTGAATCATTCCGAATCTACTTTCCTTTTTACAAGTGATGCCATCTGGGATACTCTTGAAGAAGAAAAGATGCAGAACCTGCGTGGTGTATTCTCTCTGACAGATTTACGTTGTCTGCACCAGCGTGACGGAGAAACCATTCAGCGATTCCAGAAACAGATAGAAGATGCGATGTACGAGAATTATCCCAATGGTTTTAACCGTGATGATGTTCAGTATACTACGCTTTCAAATGATAAAGTGATGCTTCTTAACTATACTTCCGGAACTACGGGTTTTAGTAAAGGAGTGATGCTTACCGGAAATAATCTTGCCGGAAATGTAACATTTGGTATTCGTACCGAACTCCTTAAGAAAGGAGATCGTGTACTTTCATTCCTTCCGCTTGCCCATGCGTATGGTTGTGCATTCGACTTTCTTACAGCTACGGCAGTAGGTACGCACGTAACATTGCTTGGCAAAATACCTTCACCCAAAATTCTTCTGAAAGCATTCGAGGAGGTAAAACCAAGTCTTATCATTACTGTACCTTTGGTTATCGAGAAAATTTACAAAAACACCATACAGCCACTAATCAATAAACGTGGTATGAAATGGGCACTGAATATTCCTGTACTCGACAATCAGATTTACGGACAAATCCGTAAAAAACTGATTGATGCTCTGGGTGGTCGTTTTAAAGAGATTATTATCGGTGGAGCAGCCATGAATCCCGAAGTAGAGCAATTTTTCTATAAGATAAAATTCCCTTTCACAATCGGATATGGTATGACAGAATGCGGGCCGCTTATCAGTTATGCACCATGGGACGAGTTCGTTCTTTCATCATCTGGTAAAATCCTAGATATTATGGAAGCACGAGTTCAGAAAGAAAACCCCGAGAACACACTTGGAGAAATTCAGGTTCGCGGCGAAAATGTGATGGTAGGTTATTATAAAAATCAAGAAGCTACAGACGAAGTTTTCACAGAAGACGGATGGCTGCGTACCGGCGACCTTGGCACCATCGATGTGAATGGCAATATCTTTATCCGCGGTAGAAGTAAAACAATGATTCTTAGTTCGAGCGGACAGAATATTTTCCCTGAAGAGATTGAAACCAAACTTAACAATCTACCTTTCATTCTGGAAAGTCTGGTAATTGAGCGTAATAAAAAACTTGTTGCACTGGTCTATGCCGATTACGAAGCACTCGATTCACTGGGCATCAATAATCCTGAAAACCTGAAAACCATCATGGACGAAAACCTGAAAAACCTGAATAGTATGGTGGCAGGATACGAACGTGTTAGTCAGATTCAGCTCTACCCTACCGAGTTCGAGAAAACTCCAAAACGTAGCATAAAACGTTACTTGTACGATAGTATTGCCGAAGAACAGTAAGTTTTATAACACTTTCTGTGACATATGGAACAGAAAAGGCTAAAATAATTCATAAAAAAAGTTTGCTTTTTTGGAACAACCTATCTGAAAAGTGCATATATTTGCAATGTTTTAATAAGCAATTGATTGTATTACAGATTAAAAAGCAAATGAAATGAAAAAATTAGTTTTAGCATTCGCAATTATCGCTACTGCAAGCTTAGTAACTTCTTGTGCTAGAAGACAAGCTCGTATTGAAGCAGAACAACAGGAAATCGCAGCTGAAGAAGGCCAGGCTGAACCAGAAGCAGCTATCGTAAATGTAGTTGAAGGTACAGCAGAAGGTGTTGTAGGTGACTCATTAGTTACTGATACAGTTGTTGGTATTTCTGTTACTCCAGTAGAATAAGAAAACAATTAAAAGTTATAAAGCCTGCATTACTTCGGTAGTGCGGGCTTTTTTTTATACCATTTCCAGTAATCAAGAGAGATAAACATAAAAAAACCCTGAATATCAATGATACTCAGGGCATTTTTTTATGCTGTATAAACAATTATTCAGCTACAACTTCGAAAGGAATTTCTACTGAAACTTCTTTGTGAAGTTTGATAATTGCTTTGTAGCTACCAACTTCTTTAACCGCATCTTTAACAACGATCAACTTACGGTCGATATCGAAGCCAAGTTTAGACAATTCGTCTGCGATCTGGATGTTACCTACAGAACCAAAGATAGTACCTGTAGAGCTTACTTTTGTAGGGATAGTCAAAGAAACACCTTCCAACTTAGCTGCCAATGCTTCGGCATCTTTCTTGATTTTCTCAAGTTTGTGGGCGCGTTGTTTCAAATCTTCAGCCAACATTTTTTTAGCAGAAGGAGAAGCGATTACAGCTTTTCCTGTTGGGATCAAGTAGTTACGACCATAACCAGACTTAACTGTTACGATATCGTTCTTATAACCCAAGTTTGTTACATCTTCTTTCAAAATAATTTCCATACTTTTCCTCCTTCTTATTTCATCATGTCAGTTACATAGGGAAGCAATGCCAAGTGGCGTGCTCTTTTCACAGCTTGCGCAATACGACGTTGGAACTTCAATGAAGTACCTGTAATGCGACGAGGAAGGATTTTACCTTGCTCATTCAAGAATTTCTTCAAGAATTCAGGATCTTTGTAATCGATGTAACGGATACCGCTCTTTTTGAAACGACAGTATTTTTTCTTTTTTACATCTACTGATGGGGGAGTTAAATATCTAATTTCCGATTGATTTTGTTGTGCCATGATTAATCCTCCTTTTTGTTTGATTTAACACTTCTTCTTTTCGCAGCATATTCTGCAGCATATTTGTCCATCTTGAAAGTCAAGAAACGGATAATACGCTCATCACGACGGAAATTAAGTTCCAACTTGTCGATCACTTTAGGATCAGCTTTGAACTCAACCAACTGATAGAAACCTGTAGATTTTTTCTGAATTGGATAAGCCAATTTCTTCAATCCCCAGTTTTCCTCATTGATAATTTCAGCACCCTCATTTACAAGAATACCTTTAAATTTTTCTACCGCTTCCTTCATCTGAACATCAGACAAAACGGGAGTTAAAATGAAAACGGTTTCGTATTGATTCATACTCGTTTGATTAATTAATAATAATAATTTGTTTAAATCGGCTGCAAAGTTAGCCATTTTATTTTGAACCACAAATATTTAATCTTTTTTTATACCTCACAGATGGTTATATTAAAGAAGTGAATTATCTTTGCAAAGTTGTTGAAACAATAATTTCATGATCGAACAATTTAACTTTGATATCAGACTAATCTTTGCCATTCTTAATGGTAAAGTGTCGGCAGCCATTAATCGTAAACTCCATCGTAACTTCCGTCAGGGCGGTTTGGAGATTAGTCCCGAGCAATGGACTGTACTTATTTTCCTGTGGGAAAAAGATGGTGTAACGCAGCAAGAACTTTGCAATGCAACCTTTAAGGATAAACCAAGTATGACACGCCTTATTGACAATATGGAGCGTCAGCATCTGGTTGTACGTATATCTGACAAGAACGACCGCCGTACCAATCAGGTTCATCTGACCCGCACGGGTCGCGACCTGGAAGAACAGGCACGCCATATAGCCAATGAAACCCTGAAGCAGGCTCTAACGGGCATCGACCTTGATGATCTTAAAATAAGTCAGGATGTGATGCGAAAGATTTTTCAGAACACTCAGCTTTAAAAGGGGTGCGCAAATCGACTGATTTGCGCCATTTTATCATTTTTTTTGAGTAAATAATTTCGGTTGTTAAAGAATAATGCTTTAATTTGTGACCAATAAGAAATAATAACTATATAAAATACACACATGAAAGGCCTTTTAAAGAATTTAGGATTGATTTTTATCTTCGCCGGAGTAATACTATTGGTAATTACCGCGTGCGCAGGCGCAATCAGCGACAATGTAATGCTCGGCATCTCTGCTGCATTAATCGTAGCAGGACTTGTTTCTTATATTCTGATCAACAAGTTTATTACAGATTGATTATTATAGCAAGACAAAAAAGCCCGGAATTTTTCAATTCCGGGCTTTTTTGTTTCTTATTCTTTGATGGTTGAACCGACCATTAAGCTTCTGTTTCTGGTGTAATCAATTTGTATCCCTTACCGTGGATATTGATGATTTCAATTGAAGGATCTTCTTTCAGATGCTTACGCAGTTTTGTGATATATACGTCCATGCTACGTGCATTGAAGTAGTTATCATCAATCCAGATTGTTTTCAAAGCAAAGTCACGCTGCAAAATTTCGTTTGCATGTGCACAAAGCAAAGCCAGCAATTCCGATTCTTTGGTTGTAAGTTTGGTTTGTTTTTCGTCTGTAGACAGAATTTGCTTCTGTGTATCGAAAGTAAATTTACCAATCTTATAGATGTTGCTTTCTTTGTTTTTCTTTCCACGAACGCGTCTCAGAATAGCTTCAATTCTGAAAGTAAGCTCTTCCATGCTGAATGGTTTAGTGATATAATCATCCGCACCAATCTTGAAACCTTCCAGAATATCTTCTTTCAATGTTTTAGCAGTTAAGAAGATAATAGGAATTTCGGCATTTATTGCTCTTACTTCCTGTGCCAGACTAAAACCATCTTTCTTTGGCATCATTACGTCGAATACACACAAGTCATACTTGTTTTTCAAGAAAGCCTTGTAGCCGGCTTCGCCGTCAGGACACAACTCCGCAGAATATCCTTTAGCCTGTAAATATTCTCTTAGTAACATGCCAAGATTTTCATCATCCTCGCACAATAAAATACGCAGTTTCTCTTCCATATCGTTAATTTTTTAATAAAGGTAATGCAATAATAAATTTTGTTCCAACGTTTAACTCACTTTCAGCTCGGATCGTTCCCTTGTGCTCATAAATAATCTTTTTCACATAAGCCAATCCCAGTCCAAATCCTTTCACATCGTGAAGGTTGCCCGTATGTACACGGTAGAACTTTTCAAATATCTTTCTCAGGTCTTCTTTTTTAATACCGATACCATTATCCTGTATCGAAATCATGAGTTTTCCCTGTTCATTCCAGGTACGTACATCCAAAAGAAGATCCTCGTCAGGTTTCTTATATTTCACCGCATTATCCATCAGATTAAAGATTACATTCGTGATGTGCATCTCATCTGCCAGAATAAACGGATCGGTAGCTTCGAGTTCAGATTCAATTTTGCCATCATACTTCTCCACTTTCAGAGCGAAGGTATTGATTACACCACGAATCAGCTCGTTCATATCGATTTCTTTCATTTTCAGCGTGGCCTTCTGTTTGTCGAACATTGACATCTGCAAGACTTTTTCTACCTGAAAACGCAAGCGTTTCGTTTCATCATTGATCACTGTAGAAATATGCTGGAACATCTTCGGCGATTTTCCCACAGCCGGGTCTTTCAGCATCTGCGCTGCCAGTGATATGGTCGATATCGGTGTTTTAAACTCATGTGTCATGTTATTGATAAAATCGTTCTTCATCTCACTCAGCTTCTTCTGACGGAATACCAGATAGAGTGTAAAGATGAATGTGATCAACAACACCAGAGTAAAAATCATCGAGGGTATGATAAAGCTGATTGAATCGAACAAATAATCTTTTTTGCCGGGAAAGTGCAACTTCACCAAACTCAGCTTTGCAGGCGGGTCGTTCGGAAACAACGGTTGCACATAAGCCTCATCTTCCCCTTTTTCTTCGTAATCGGAACACCGGTATACGATTTTTCCATCTTTATCGACTACCGAAAAATGATAAGGAAGTTCGATACCATTATTCAACAAAGCCGATTTTATATAATCATCAAGATCTTTAAACCTGACACGCTCGCCAATGGTCTTATCACTTGCTTTATATACCATCTGTAAAGCCACCTCGTCAAGCAATACTCTTTGATACATATAGCGGTTCTTTACCGCTTCAAGCATCGACTTCGAGGTTTTGGGTATGGTATTTCCGCCGTGTTTCTTGGAGATCATCATCTTAGGCAGTTCCGAAGGTTTGGTCTTCATTACATTGAGTTCGAATGCACTCAATATACGGCCATCCGGAGTCTTTACTGTAAACAGTTGTGATTGCTGAACCAACTCCTCACTTCCCATAGACGAGGAAGAGGTAGTCAATGCCCTGCGTTCTGCTTCAGAAATATCTTCGCGCAACCATCGGTCTGTCTCTGCAAATTCTACATCTTTCGAAACCTGATATAAACTATTTTTCACTGAGGTGTCAAATTGCTCCCTGCGCATTTTAACAATTGCCTCAATATAGCCTACCTGTAAATATAGCAACCCAATGAACGAAAGTCCCATTACTATACCCAATATCCATATTGTTGACTTCTTCATAGCAACAAAATTAACACTCCCTAATTAACACTCCTACACAGTTAACATGTTTTAATCATACATTCTTGTTAATTAACCCATTCGAATCATATACCATGTATTCTGTCGACTATAACAAACCTGTGCGCTGTTTGGTTTGCAAAATTAATAAAAAATTAATGTTTAAACCATTTAAAAACCCTAACAAATTAAGGTTTGTTAATTAAAAAACCGCCATATTTTTACAAATACGGCGGTTTAGGTTGAAATTTAACGTTATATAATTTATTCTTCTTCTTGCTTTGATTCAAATTCCTTTATTAATTTTTCCTGAACATCCGACGGTACTAATTCGTATCCGGCGAATTTCATAATAAAGGAAGCACGCCCACCTGTTAACGAACTTAAAGCGGTAGAGTAAGAAGACATCTCTTTGAGCGGAACTTTAGCTTCCAGTTTTTCAAAACCTTTCTCGCTGCTCATGCCCATAATCATCGCTCTGCGCCCCTGTAGGTCACCCATCACATCACCCATCTTATCTGAAGGAACAAATACTTCCACATCATAAATAGGCTCCAGAATCTTCGGTCCGGCTGTCTTGAAAGCTTCGCTAAATGCATTTCGTCCGGCAAGCATAAACGAGATTTCATTTGAGTCTACCGGGTGCATTTTTCCGTCATAAACAATGACAAGAACATCGCGTGCATACGACCCCGTTAGTGGTCCTTGTTCCATGCGCGCCATGATACCTTTCATAATAGCAGGCATAAAGCGGGAGTCGATAGCACCACCCACAACACTGTTAATGAATACTAATTTTCCACCCCATTCCAATGGTATCTCTTCTTTACCACGAACCGAGATCTTGAATTCCTGACCGTTGAATTTATAGGTTTCCGGAATTGGCATTCCTTCATGATAAGGTTCTACAATAAGATGCACCTCACCAAACTGTCCGGCACCACCCGATTGCTTCTTATGACGATAATCAGCGCGGGCCGATTTAGTCAGCGTTTCGCGGTAAGGAATCTTCGGTTCTTCGAAGTTCACCTGCAGCTTATCATTGTTTTCCAGACGCCATTTCAAGGTACGAAGATGGAATTCACCCTGACCATGAACCAATATCTGTTTCAATTCTTTAGATTGCTCGATGACCCATGTCGGATCTTCCTCATGCATTCTGATCAGTGCCACCATCATCTTTTCCACGTCGCCCTCATTCACCGGTTTAATGGCACGTGTATATTTTGAATTCGGATATTTTATAAAGTCGAATTTATAGCTACAATCCTTAGCATCAAGGGTATTGCCTGTTTTTACATCTTTCAGTTTAACAGTTGCCCCGATATCACCTGCCTGCAATTCTTCCACCTTATCGCGGTTAGAACCGGCCACCACATAAAGCTGAGAAATACGTTCTTTCGAGCCACGATCGGCATTCAGTAAGTCATCTCCTTCTTTCACCTTTCCACTCATAACTTTAAAATAAGATACCTCACCGATATGCGGTTCAACACTTGTTTTAAAGAAATAGAGAGAAGTCGGTCCGTTTACATCAGGAGCTATTTCCTGGCCATCGGTATTTTTCACCTTCGGCATTTCAGACACGAAAGGCACTACATTGCCCAGGAATTCCATGAGGCGGCGAACACCCATATCTTTTCCTGCACATACGCAGAACACAGGAAACATACCTCTGGCTATCAAACCTTTACGAATACCTTCGCGCATTTCATCTTCTGATAGAGAATCTTGCTCAAAGAATTTTTCCATCAAACCTTCATCGTTTTCGGCAGCAGCCTCAACCAGGTTTTTGTGCCACTCCATGGCTTTATCCATTTCGTCAGCAGGTATATCTTCAATCGTAGGAGCACCACCTTCGGGTTTCCACGAATATTTTTTCATTAAAAGTACATCGATTACAGCATTAAAACCGGGACCGGTTGCTGTGGGGTATTGTATAGGCACTACCTTTTGCCCATAGGCTTCGCGCAGTTGTTCTACAATATTATCATAGTCGCATTTCTCGTTATCAAGCTGGTTAACAACAAAAATGACGGGTTTATGCAATTTTTCAGTATATCGGAAGTGATTTTGAGTGCCGACCTCGACGCCGTACTGGCCATTGATGAGGAGGATTGCTGTGTCGGTCACATTCAGAGCGGTAACAGTACTACCAATAAAGTCGTCCGAGCCCGGACAGTCTATAATATTGAGTTTTTTATTGTTCCATTCCACATGGAAAACGGTAGAGAAAACAGAGTAGCCATATTCTTGTTCAACAGGAAAGTAATCGCTTACGGTGTTTTTGGCATCCACAGAGCCGCGACGTTTTATAACACCACTCTCGTAAAGCATTGCTTCGGCGAGAGTGGTTTTCCCAGAGCCTGAACTTCCCAACAGGGCGATGTTCTTGATTTCATTAGTCTGATATACTTTCATAATATACAAGATTTAAAATGAGTAAACCAGTATGTCTTCACATACCATTATCTATAGGTGTTCGCAAATTATAAATTAATACATTTAAAAACAATTTAATAGGAATGTTACTAAACATTGTTTTTAAGCATCAGATACATAATTTACAGGCTCTGAAAACAGATTAAAGCAGAAGATTCACATTTTTATACCTATATATATTATAAGTACTCTTTTAGAAACTTTTTAAGGCGTTATAAAAGGACAAAAGGAGATAATTTTATAGGAAAAATACATCTGAAGAAAGAGTCGGAACAAAGTGCAGAATACCCCCTTTCCAGACCATGCATTGAGTAACTTTACGCAATGCATTAAGTAATTGTAGCTTAACCTTTGCGTAAAGTTACTAAAAGGTTATCGTATTTTACCCGGTTTTAGCCCCATGGAAAGCGCTTATCAACACCGAAAAATCAAAAACAGTTCCATCGAAAAAACACTCTTTAACAGAGGTTTCCCGGCAAGCCTTTGCCAGCTTATCAGCAAGCTATCGCCGGCTTGTCAGCAATAGCTTACTGACAAGCCAGGGATAGCTGACTGAGTTATCGAAGTTATTTGTATAGAAAAATGACCAAAAACGGCCGTTTTTAACTCGACTTCGGCGAGATAATTGCGAATTTAACAAGTACAAACCTATCCATTTGTTGTCGTTTGTGAATAAAAATTCATACATTTGCATCCAGATTCTCAGAACAAAACTAAACCATGGCCGGTATTTATATTCATATTCCATTTTGCAAAACCCGTTGCATCTACTGCGATTTCTATTCTACAACCTGCAGCGATAAAACGGAAGCGTTTGTAAATGCGCTTTGCCATGAACTGAAATCGCGCAAAGAGTATCTGAATGACGAGCCGATAGAGACGATATATTTTGGAGGTGGAACTCCTTCGCAACTATCAGCCGCTGAATTCCGTAAGATATTTGATGCCATTGAAGAGCATTTCGGTCCGATTACTGCCCGCGAAATTACGCTCGAAGCCAACCCTGACGATTTGACCGAAGCCTATGTACAGGCTTTGCGCACCCTCCCCTTTAACCGCATCAGTATGGGCGTTCAGACTTTTAATGATAAAGTGCTGACGCTTCTGAAACGCAGACATAATGCTACGCAGGCGATTGAAGCGGTAAAAAGATGTCGCGCAGCGGGCTTTAATAATATAAGTATAGATTTAATATACGGACTTCCCGGCGAAACTCCCGAAAGCTGGAGCAGTGATCTGGATCAGGCGATTGCGCTTGATGTGGAACACATCTCTGCCTACCATTTAATATACGAAGAGGATACAGTGCTTTACAAACTTCGCCAGCAACACAAAGTGGAGGAAGTGGATGAGGAAAGCAGTGTTCTTTTCTTCGAAATGCTGATAGACCGGCTGAATGCTGCGGGCTACGAGCATTATGAAATATCGAACTTCTGTAAACCGGGCATGTATTCCCGACATAATACTTCTTACTGGCAGGGCATTTCTTATCTGGGGTGCGGACCGTCGGCACACTCCTTTAATGGTAGAGAACGCGAATGGAATACCCCTGCACTCGAACAATATATATCTGAAACAGTCATTGGAAATCGTCCTTTCGATAAGGAGGAACTCGACTTTAACACACGCTATAACGAATATATCATTACTTCCCTGCGCACTTGTTGGGGTATATCTTTAAAGCATCTTGAAACCGAATTCGGTAAAGAGATGCTGGAATACTGCCTGCAAATGTCGGCACCGCATTTACGCGAAGGAAGAATGGTGCAAAACAACGACAACCTGAAACTCACCCGCAACGGAATATTTCTGTCGGACAGCATTATGAGTGATCTGTTGCAAGTGGAGTCTTAAAGAGAAGATATACCAACATGACCGAATCAGAAGTACGACGACTACTGAGGCAGATGAAGGAACTGGACTCTGAAACCGCCTTTCATCGATTTTATAACATGACTTACGACCGCCTTTTTCGCATTGCCTGCTATTATCTGCATCGTGAAGAATGGTCGCAGGAGGTGGTGCTCGATGTTTTTCTGAAACTGTGGAATCAACGCGCTACCTTGCCCGATATTAATAATATAGAAGATTACTGTTTTATTCTGACCAAGAATGCATCACTTAATTATCTGGATAAAGAGTTGCGGCTGGAGGATAAAACACATCATGATATTCCCGAAAACATTTCCGGATCGGCTTCGCCCGAAGAAGAATTTATCAGCGAAGAACTTTTTGCACGCTATGTAAAGGCTCTCGACCGATTGCCAGAGCGTTGCCGCGAAGTTTTTATTCGTATTCGCGAAGAGAAGCAAAGTTATGCAGAAGTAGCTGATGCTCTGAACATAAGTACAAAAACAGTAGATGCCCAACTGCAGAAAGCGACCAAAAAACTGAAGGAATTAATCATGAATAATGAAATAATTTAATTTTTTCGGATTCGGCATAGGGAGATTTCAAAAGAAGTCTGTCTTTATTCATGTAACAAGTTTAATTCAATTAAAAAACTAGTGTAAACATGAAAAGACTATTCGGACAACTTTTATTCTTATCGCTCTTACTGATTACGGTTAGTAGTTGTGATAATGATAATGGAAACTACCCGGACAATTATGTAGGGTTTAACAAAACATTCATGGATTATCGGTACGATAAAAGCATGAGTTCGGAAACAATTCAAACCAAGATTATTGCTGTCGACAAAAAAGATGAAGACCGCAAATTAAAAATCACTTTGAGCAAAACGCCTATCGGGAACGATATGTTTGTTCTTGAAACCAGCGAAGTGGTGATTCCTGCAGGTAAGAAAGAAGCAAAAGTCAATGTAAAGATCTATCCTGCAAAAGTTCAGAAAGGCGTTTATATACATTTAACCAGTACGCCGCAATGGAAAAATGCCGAAACATCGCAAATGTCCATTCAGCTGACACCCAAATGATTTTAAAACAGAAAAATGAGAAATACAGATACTGATTTCGACAAAATACTGGATAAACTGGTTGCTTCGACCCGTTCGCCGCGCGGACGCTACTCGGCAAACGAAAGCTACAAACTGCTTGAGCCTAAACTAAAAGGCAGAAAGGCTAAAATATTCAGAATCCCATCTATCTTAAAAGCTGCAGCAGCCATTCTTGTACTTGGCGTATTGTCATGGTGCATTTACGAATATGCTGTTCCGCCACGCATGCTGACCATCAGCACACTTGCCGATTGCACAACGATAGATCTTCCGGATGGAAGCCGGGTGATGCTGAACCGCTTTTCTTCTTTAAGTTATCCGAAGCGTTTTGGCAGAAGTGATCGCCGCGTTTCATTGAGTGGCGAGGGTTATTTTTCGATAGAAAAAGACCAGAAGCATCCGTTTATTGTCGAAGCAGAAGAGTTGATGATCGAGGTATTGGGCACACGCTTTAATGTGGATGCTTATAGCAACAATCCCGAAATCATTACCACGCTTTATCAGGGTTCTGTATCTGTAAGTACTTCAACAGGAGAAGAATCTGTCGTTCTTCAACCCAACGAAAGTGCTGTATTTAACAAAGAAAATCATACGCTGCTGAGAGAGCAGAGTAAAGATACTGATATCAGTATGGCATGGCAAAACAACAATTTTATATTCAATAAAACTAAACTTACTGAGATTGCAAGAAAGTTAAGCAATCATTTTAATGTAGATATTATTATTCAAGATCTTGAACTGAACGATTATCACCTGACAGCCCGCTTCACAAACGGCGAGTCGCTGGAAGAGATTCTGACATTACTACAAACAGGCAGACAATTTAATTATAAGAAGACGGCAAAAGACCGCATTATTATTTACAAAAAACTATGACTGAATTCTATATGATGAATACAATCAGAAGCCTGATGCTTCTGATTGTGTTCATTTCCCAAACAACTAATATTTATGCCCAGCAGAATGTGATAAAACTGACCATAGAGTTAGAGAATGCAACGCTGGAAGACTTTATAAAGCATGTAGAGCTACAAAGCGGTTATGCTTTTATCTATGGAGAAGAGGTGAAACTTGAAACACCGATTACCATAAATGTAAAACAGCGAAAGCTGAAAGATGTACTTGACTTGGCGTTTAATAAACAACCTGTGGGTTATGAGATTACAGGCCGACATATTTTACTACATCAAAAAAAGTTAGCAAAAGAGACGAAAAAGTATACTATCAGTGGCTATGTTACCGACGGAGCATCCGGCGAAACATTGATTGGTGCCAACATTATTGACTGTTGGCGCCATCGTGGAACGACCAGTAATCCTTATGGTTTTTACAGCCTTACATTACCCGAAGGGAATACTGAACTCAGTTTCTCGTATATGGGTTATGATCTGCAGCGCTATATGCTGACTCTGAAAAAAGATACGGTCATCAATATCGCCATGCACGATAATAATCAGTTGCAGGAAGTGGTGATCTTATCAGATAAAACAGAATCGGGTATCAATTCTACTCATATGAGTGCAATTGATATCCCGATTGCACATATAAAAAATACACCGACTATACTTGGAGAAGCTGATGTAATGAAATCTATTCAGTTAATGCCCGGGGTACAAGCCGGTATGGAAGGTGCAGCTGGAATACATGTACGCGGTGGCAGTTCTGATCAGAATCTTATTCTTTTAGATGGTGTGCCGGTGTATAATGTAGATCATGTTTTCGGTTTCTTTTCGATATTTACACCAGAGGCGGTGAAGAAAGTGACTTTGTATAAAGGATCATTTCCTGCCCGATATGGCGGCAGATTATCGTCTGTGATTGATGTTCGCACCAATGATGGCGACTTGAACAAATATCACGGATTAGTAAGTTTAGGATTGCTAACAAGCAGAATTCAACTGGAAGGACCGATAATAAAAAATAAAACGGCATTTAATGTTTCTGCCCGACGATCTTATATTGATTTAATTTCGCGTCCTTTTATCAAAAGTGATGATGCGCTGAATTATTATTTTTATGATGTTAATGCTAAGATTAATCATCGTTTTTCTGACAGAGCACGATTATTCCTTAGTTTTTATAATGGCAAAGACAGGAATAAAATTGGCTATACCAGTAAATATGAATTCCAATATAGAGAAGATGATGGTAGTCTTTATACTTCAACGAGCGAATATCAGGATTGGCAAACCAATACCTGGGGAAACATGATAGGATCTGCACGGTTAAATCTGATTTTCAACCAGAAACTTTTTGTTAATATGACTGCAGCCTATAATCAATATCAGATGTCTTATTCTACAAAATCTACATGTGAACAAGAAGACATCATAAACACATCAGAAAAAAGCTATATTTCGAAGTATAATTCCGGCATGCGTGACTGGAGTTATATGATTGATTTCGATTATAATCCGGTACCAACACACGACATTAAATTTGGTGCCACTTATCAACGTCATAGTTTTCGCCCTGAAATAATGACTAACGAAATTCTGGAAAAGGAAGATTCACACATCATACAAGACACTCTGCATTATAATACTAATAATAGCAAAATAAGAGCTCACGAAGTATCGGCTTATATAGAAGACAATTTCAATATTGGAAGCAGATTACGAATGAATATCGGTGTACATTTCTCGATGTTTAATGTCAACAAAAAGAATTATTTCTCTGCACAACCCCGCGTTTCAGCACGTCTGAAGATTGCTGAACCATTATCATTCAAGGCTTCATATACACAAATGTTTCAATATATGCATTTGCTGACATCAAATCAGATAGGAAATTCCACTGATTTATGGGTACCTGTCACCAACAATATTAAACCTATGGAATCGCATCAGTATTCGGCAGGATTTTATTATGTATGGCCTAAAGGCTGGGAGTTTTCTGTGGAAGGTTATTATAAAGATATGCGCAATATACTGGAATATAAAGATGGAAGTTCTTTCTGGGGAAATTCAACAGGTTGGGAAGATAAAATAGCGATAGGAAAAGGACGCTCAATGGGTGTTGAATTTATGCTACAGAAATTAACCGGGAAAGCTACAGGATGGATTAATTATACTTTGGCCAAGACTGACAGAATATTTCCTGATGGCGATGTAAACCATGGATTAAGATTTCCATATAAATATGATTGCAGACATAATGTGAATGTGGTTTTCAATTATAAATTTAATAATCGCATTGATATTTCTTCATCATGGATTTTTTCAACAGGAGGAACAAAGACCATTGCTGAGGAAGGAACGGCAATACTTAGTCCTGGTGGTTATATCATTCCTGATGAACTATACGAGCAACGCAACAACTATCGTTTACCTCCAACCCATCGTCTTAATATTGGAGTCAATTTTAACAAAAAAACTAAGCGAGGAATACGTACCTGGAATATAAGTGTATATAATGTATATAATGCCATGAATCCATCACATATTTATAATGATAGTGAATATAACATTTATTCAGGCAGTATTTATAATCCAGTGACAGAAACATATCATCCTCAATATATAAAAGGGCAAAGGAAAATTACGAAAATCACGTTTTTGCCTTGCTTGCCTTCCGTATCTTATACATTCAGATTTTAATGCTTATCATCATGAAAAAACATTCAATACATATATTTTTATTGCTCATGCTTATAGTTTTTTGTACCAGTTGCATGAATGAATTGCCTTTTAAAAATGCAAATTCCAAATCTAAAATAATAATGAATGCTTTTATTAATAGTGATAGCATTAATCATATATTATATTTAAATTATACTGGCAAACAATCTTATACAGATGTAACTGATGCAAACGTAGAAGTGACTGTTAATGATGTTGTGGTGGCTCAGGGTATAGTTCTGCCGCCAGAAGAAGATCAGGTTTATTATAACGGTAATCAAATGAAAATACTCATTGATTATAAATTTAACCCCGGAGATAAAGTACGAATTGATGCAATTACAGATGATGGACAACATGCCTGGATAGAAGAGATCGTTCCACTTCCCCCACTTCCGATTGAAAATATTGATACAGTAAGAGCATATACCCGATACGGAGATAATTATTATGGTGAATTACTACGATTCGATATAACAATTAAAGACAAACCAGAAGAGAAGAATTATTATCGTCTTATCCTTGAACGACAATCAAAAAATGATTTTGAAATAGATGAAGATGATAGTTATAATCATATATCATCAGGAATAACCGGCTATTTTAAAATCTATAATCACGAAGATATAGTATTGACAGATGGTAATCCTACACTTGGCGGAGATGAATATGATGACAAACCCAAAAATATCTACAGCGTTTTTGATGACAGTCGGTTTAGCGGCACAAACCATACGCTCAGGGTTTATAAAGACATAGATTATACTAGCGGAGAGAATCTTCTCGAATATAGATGTTATGTAAGATTGCAAAGTATTAATAAACAAACTTATCGACATTATCAATATCTTAATCTTATGGATTCATATGCCTATGACCCTATGTTTTCCGAACCTGTTATTCAGGAAAGCAATGTAAACGGTGGAACCGGTATGGTTTGCTTTAGCAGCGAAACTTCTGTATTAATGGAATTACCGATAAGAGAATCAAATAATTAAAAAAATCTTCTATACCCGTACAGCATCAAATCTTGAACTATATGAAATCTATCTATCTTCTTATATTAACGTCAGTTCTGTTTTGCTCCTGCCGTAGCAGCCGTAGCATGCAGTTGGAATTAAATCCAATGAAAACATCACTTTTCTATGAACTGGGTTCGAAAGAGTATTTCGGAAATAAAGAGAATGATATATATCTGGAATTTATTCGTTATTCGAATCTTGATTACTATACAACCATTAAAAGGAAGAGTTCTTATGCCATTCCTCTATTTTTTTACAATCTGGAAGTAGGTAAATTCAGAACGAAGTTAGGCGAACATTCGCTGACTCAAACCTATCGCGAATTTTTGACTGAAGCATTACTTGCAGAATGTAACAGTAGCACCCGTTTTAACCTGATAGATAATCAGAAAGATATTGCACCGGATTCGGCATACCGGCTAAAAGTAAACATCGAACGAAACGAGACTGTTGGAATGGTCAACCTGAAATCCACCTCGATAATATGGTTTGATGATGATTTTTTAGAAATACCAGGCAATAAAGTGGGAAACGCCAACACGAATCTGGTGATTCACATAACCCTAATGCATAATGGAGAAAAGGTATTTGATAAATCGTATAGTCTGAACCATGTAGAATATGCCCGCCCAAAAACATATAGTGATTCAGTATTATCTAATGAGGCTTGTCTGGACCTGATGGCAGAATCACTATCGACTACCACAAAGATTATTGTAGAAAACATCAGTTCCGAGTTAGATTTACTACTTATACCATATTAATATAGAGATTTCTCTATCTTTGCCGCCAAAAACAACCTGTATATATGTTTATCATTGTCGGCATTATGCTCATCGGTGTGCTGGTGGGCTTTCTTCTTCGCAATAAGAAGATTTCATGGATTCAATCACTTATCACTCTCTTCATCTGGCTTCTCCTTTTTCTACTTGGCGTTGATGTAGGCGGAAATCCTGATATTATTAATAATTTGCATACACTTGGAGTGGAAGCTTTAATGATTACGGCGGGTGCAGTACTGGGTAGTGCTGTTTGTGCCGCATTCCTCTGGCGTGCCGTATATAATAAAGGAAAGAAAGGAGAAGAGGCATGAAAGGAAGTATAATCATCGTTTCGTTTTTTATTTTAGGTGCATTCTTTGGTCTCTTCAACTGGTTTCCCGAAAATCTTCTCAACAGCAATCTGAGTTATTATGCCCTGTGTGGACTGATGTTTTGCGTGGGCATCAGTATTGGTTGTAATCCGCAAACCCTGAAAAACTTTCGTTCGCTGAATCCCCGATTAATGTTATTACCCTTTATGACAATCCTCGGTACACTTTGCGGTTGTGCGGTGATCAGTCTTTTTATGCCGGGAAGATCATTGTTCGATTGCCTGGCTGTAGGCTCCGGCTTTGGATATTATTCGCTTTCGAGTATCTTTATTACAGAGTATAAAGGTGCGGAGTTGGGTACTATTGGATTGCTTTCGAACATCAGCAGAGAAATTATTGCATTACTTTGTGCACCACTTTTAGTGAAATATTTCGGCAGACTCGCCCCTATCTCAGTTGGTGGTGCAACAACAATGGACACAACTTTACCCATAATTACCCGATATTCGGGGCAACAATTTGTTATTCTTTCCATCTTCCATGGTTTCCTTGTGGACTTCAGTGTGCCGTTTTTGGTTACATTATTCTGTTCTGTGTAGGCACACATGTTACATCTGAGTTACATATCTTAGCATTTAATATCATTTTGACCCACCTTTTCTTGATGTATATCAAGAAATATGTTATAAAACACATTTTTCTTTGAGAATGCTTTTGTGTTCAAAAACATGTTTTTATATTTGCATAGGTAAAAAAGAAAGACCAAGCGCTTAGGTCATGTTTTTAGTAGGTATTATTATAAAGATTAGTTTTTTTAGGTAACAATTTAAAAAGTAGGTATTATGAAAAGATTTGGATTAACATTAGTGGCAGCTATCTGCCTTGCTGCTACAACATTTGCAGCTGGAAATCAGCCTACAACTGTAAAATGGGAAGGTAACATCAACGTTTACAAGTTGAGTAAGTATTTGAACCTGACTTCAATGCAAAGTGAAGAAGTGTATAACATCTCTGAGTATTTCACAGAACAGATGGGTAAAGCAACTTCAGCAAAGAAGAACAAAGAAGAAAAACTGCACAAAGCCGTTTACGGTAATTTGAAGTTAATGAAACAAACATTGACTGCTGAGCAGTATACTAAGTATGTAGCATTGTTAAACATGACTCTTAAAAACAGAGGAATTGAACTGAAATGATAACTTCATTACACCCAAATAGTAAAGGAGCCGATTTACAATAAGTCGACTCCTTTTTTTATGCGCTATACATTGGTATAGCTTTTATTTTATAATGACCATCGTTGCTCCGAAACCATATTCCTGAAATGAAGCATCCTGAAAACGACAATTGCTATATTTGCGTTTCAATTCATCCAAAACAGCTTTACGAAGTACACCATCGCCTTTTCCATGAATAAACACAATCTTTTGCTCACGTTTATTCTTATATTTCTCCATAACATCGCGGAATTTATCTAACTGATAATTCAGCATCTCTGCATTGCTCATTCCACGGGTATCATCAAGAAGCTCATCGATATGAAGATCTACCTCTATAATGGCATTTCCTTTTGGCTTTTTTACAATAGGTTGCGATTGAGGTTTATCTACATTCTTCTTTTCAAATAAAGCATTCTGAATTTCTTCTGCCGATACAAACACTTGTTTTGCAGGAATATCATTGCGAACGATATCATACATTAATGCCGGATCTTCAAAGAAATCGGTTTCTTTAAATGTGTGGTATTTATAGAATTTCACGGTATCAATGCGTAACTCCACGCTGACAGCAGGTTTCAGAGCGAAAGACTTCTTGTCTTTAAAAGCCATAAACTGAATAGCAACATGTTCAAGTTCATTCAGGGCAGATTTCTCGAATTCTTCGAGCATGAATTTCATATTTGGCTCTACCACACCGTGTGAGCGCATTTTCCAGGCTTTGCCTTCGGCACTTAAATAAGTATAGTATAAATAGTAATTGCTATCATTCACCAGATATGCCTCGAAAGGAGTTGTACTAATTTGTTTTACATCTTCTGGAACAAAAGCCAAAAAGACATTCAATGTATCACCACCTTTTACTTCTGCCTGACGAGGGATAGAAGGAATCTCAGCCTTTGTTGGTTTGGGTTCTTCCACAACTACTTTTGGAGCAGCTTTACGTTTTAAGTTATAATCATCGGTTTCAATAACCACACACTCACGAGCAGGCATAGGAATATCAAAACCATCTTCATCTTCTACCAGAACGGTATCTTTTCCCTGAAAACCTGTGACAATACCTCCGCCTTTTTCGCTAAGGAATCGTACTTTATCTCCTATTTTCATATTTCTGTTGTTTTAAAATTATCTTTCAATAGCTACAAAGATAGCCTTTTTACAATTACTAAACATTTGGCTACAAGATAAAAACGTATCTTTGCTGCATCAAACATCTCAGGCGAAGAGATGTTTATTCAATAGGTGGTTTTTAATTGATATAAAATGAAAGATAACCCTAAACATATACAAATCAAGGACTTTTGTTATGATTTGCCAGATGAGCGCATCGCAAAATTCCCGTTAGCTTCACGAGATCAGTCTAAACTCCTGGTTTACCGTCATGGTGAAATCAGTGAAGATACCTTCTCTTCCTTACCGGAATATATTCCAACCGGCAGTCTGATGGTTTTCAATAATACGAAAGTGATTCAGGCACGCCTGCATTTTCGCAAAGAAACTGGTGCACTTATCGAAGTATTTTGCCTTGAACCCATAGTACCGGCTGACTATGCACTGAACTTCCAGCAAACCGAACATTCGGCATGGTTGTGCATGATTGGTAATATGAAGAAATGGAAGGAAGGAACTCTGCATAAAGAAATGGTGGTAAAAGATAAACCTCTTACGCTGAGTGCTACTCGTGGGGAGACTCAGGGAACCAGTCACAGAGTGGATTTCACGTGGGATAATCCTGATGTGACTTTCGCTGAGATTCTTGAAGTTTTTGGTGAACTTCCTATTCCTCCTTACCTGAACCGCGATACAGAAGAGAGCGATAAGAGTACTTATCAGACGGTTTATTCAAAGATTAAAGGCTCTGTAGCAGCACCAACAGCGGGTTTGCACTTTACTCCTGCAGTTTTCGAGGCTTTACTTGAGAAGGGAGTGGATACGCAGGAATTAACTTTGCATGTGGGCGCCGGAACATTTAAGCCGGTTAAGAGTGAGGAGATTGAAGGGCATGAAATGCATACCGAATACATTTCTGTTTCAAGAGATACAATCCAGAAACTTATAAAGCATGATGCAAAGGCAGTTGCCGTGGGTACAACATCTGTTCGTACGCTCGAAAGTTTGTATCATATCGGGGTAACTCTGGCCAATAAACCAACGGCTACTGAAAGTGAACTGCATGTACGTCAATGGCAACCTTATGAGCAAAAGGAATATATCAATCCGATTGTAGCATTGCAAAAGATTCTTGGTTACCTGGACAGAAACGGTTTAGATACATTGCATAGCAGTACCCAAATCATTATTGCCCCCGGGTATGAGTATAAAATCGTAAAGGCAATGGTTACTAATTTCCATCAACCTCAAAGCACTTTATTACTTTTAGTATCGGCTTTTGTAAAAGGAGACTGGAAACGTATTTATGATTATGCCATGGCACATGACTTCCGCTTCCTGAGCTATGGAGATTCATCGATCTTAATTCCTTAAATACAAGATTAAAACTATGTTGTCTGATAATAATGAAGAGTTATTCCCGGTAGTTGATGAAGATGGTAACATCATTAGTGCTGCAACCCGTGGTGAGTGTCATGGTGGTAGTATGTTGCTTCACCCGGTAGTTCATTTACAGGTGTTCAATAGTAAAGGCGAGTTGTATCTGCAAAAACGTCCGGCATGGAAGGATATCCAGCCCGATAAATGGGATACTGCAGTTGGTGGACATGTAGATTTAGGTGAAAGTGTGGATCAGGCTTTAAAACGAGAAGTTCAGGAAGAGTTAGGCATTACCGACTTCACGCCGGAGAAAGTCTGCGATTATGTATTTCAATCTGACAGAGAGTGCGAACTTGTATTTGTTTTCAAGACTATATATGATGGTGAAATCACACCAAGTTCTGAGCTTGATGGCGGCCGCTTCTGGACAATAGAAGAGATAAAGGCTAATATAGGTAAAGATATATTTACTCCGAATTTCGAGAACGAATTCAATACATATATTTCCAAAATAATAAAATAGGGAAATAAAAAAGAGGATAAATCACCGATACGATTTATCCTCTTCTTTCAATTATATACTATAGATTATTTCTTTAATTCGATACCCATATCAAATTGGGTTGCTGTTTCAAGAATTGTAATAAACTCAGGAAGAACAGTCTTCAACATTACTACAAGTTCATTTTCTTCAGGAAGCATTGGCAATAGTGTCTCATCAATAATCTTTACATAAGGCAACATCATATCTTTTGTCACCCATACTTTTAAACCACTGGTAGTATCAAACATTAATGGTAAACCATTCACGGTGATTTCATTCAGCATGCCTAAAAGATCGTCAATAGAAGTTGCACGTGTCATCATTGCTGAAACATTAGGAATAATATATATCATACTACCCTTTACATAATATCGCACCAGACCTTTGTCAGTAGTTTTAATCTCGCCACCCATACTAATATAAGAAGCAGTCAAAAAACCATCGGCTTCGAATGTGACACTTAACAGCTGCTGAGCATATGCACCAACCACAGCCTCTATAAAACCACTCATCATACTCATCGACATTTGCTGTCCGATGAAAGTCACAGTAGCATCTTCAGGAGTAGCCGTTACATAGATTGGATTGGAAGTAATATTACCATCACTGTCTGATGTGAAAGGCATCGGACTCCATGTACCAATAAGAGAATTGCTCATGGTAATGTCTACTGTCATAGTTAACTTACTATCTTCAACTTTACCCTGAACAGAAACTGAACCTGTTGAAGCGGTTCCTGTACCGGTAAGCACACCATTTGTGCAGGCAAGAGTGACATTCATAGTAGCATCACCCGGCACAACATTAGTTAGAGTCAGTACACCAGCTGAACTAATACTTGCCGAGTAATCGCTCATTGATACACCACCTACATTAAGATCAAGGTTATTGCCTGTATAAGTTCCGGCATAATCACCTGCAGTTTCGTCTTTTTTATCATCTTTATTGTCAGATCCACATGAGACAATAGTCATACTTGCAATTAATGCAAATAGATAGAAAAGTCTTTTTTTCATAAAAACATCATTTTTTGATTAATAATAATTCGAATACAAAATTAAATATTTATATTAAGTTTTTATCTAAATGATGTAATATTTATTTATTCGTAGTACTAAATGTATAATAAGTTTAATGCGAATCTATGAAATAGCGTGGTTTTATCAGTTTATGACTATCAGGATTATCACTCATATCTTTCAGATGAATGCCCGTTTGCTGCATTCTAAAGGCATTTTCTATAATCCATGCCATTTTAAAGGCTGCTTTTTCAAAGCTAAGTCCCTCAGGGCGAATATTTGAGATACAATTCCTGTCTGATTCCAGTCTACCCACATATGGATTCCATGTGATGTAAACTCCAAGACTATCGGGTGATGAAAGACCTGGTCTTTCTCCAATTAATATAGCAACCAGCTTTGCACGAAGTAATGCCCCGATTTCATCGCCTAATGCCACTCGCGATTGTTCTGCAAGAACTAAGGGACTCATTGACAAACCAAGTTCACTGATGTAAGGAAGCAAGTTACTCACCAATGGAAATACCTGATTATGAACAGCCTTAGACGATAAACCATCGCCAACAACAAGAGCTATATCTGCACCCGGATATTGAAAATCTTCAAGATACTGACGGCTTGAATCAGAAAGTTTGCGACCCAAATCGGGTCTGGTCAGGAAAATCGACCTATTTGGTGCTGCACTTGATACATATAAACACTCCTGCCCTATTTGTTCAAATTTATTCTTCAGTGCCTCTCTATCGAAAGGCATATGTATCGTATCTTTAGCACGCGCATGAGAAAGTCCGAATTTTAAGATTTCATCTGTTGGCAGGCTTGCTCCTGTGCGTCCAAGCGCAATACGTGCATCAGTATATTTTTTCAAATCTGACCAGCAATCAGGTTCCAGAACATGATTACTCTCTGTTGAAAAAGATTTTATTATTTCCATAAATGTCATTATTGTTTATCCGGCCTTATAGTTGAGTAAAGGATGTGTAGGTCTAAACTCACGTAAACGTCCTTTCTGATTAATAATCTGAATCTTTTCCAGCCATTCGGCAAATTCAGGGGCATGTTTTAATCCAAACAGTTCGCGGATATATAAGGCATCATGATAAGATGTACTCTGATAGTTCAACATGATATCATCTGCACCGGGAATACCCATCATATAGGTAAGTCCACCCGCTACAAGCAATGTCAGCAAACCATCCATGTCATCCTGATCGGCTTCGGCATGATTAGTATAACATACATCACAACCCAGAGGTAATCCCATCAGCTTACCACAAAAATGGTCTTCCAGTCCGGCACGGGTAATCTGTTTCCCATCATAAAGATATTCCGGACCGATAAAGCCTACAACCGTATTTACAAGTAGCGGTTTATACCTTCTTGCCACTGCATAAGCGCGGGCCTCGCAGGTTTGCTGGTCTACATCATGATGAAAACCCGATGATAAAGCACTTCCCTGCCCGGTTTCAAAATACATCACATTATCGCCAACCGTACCGCGTTTTAAACTCAGAGCAGCCTGATAGGCTTCATCGAGCATGGTCAGGTTAACACCGAATCCAGCCATCGCACCTTCTGTGCCAGCAATAGACTGAAATACCAGATCGACCGGTACACCTTTGTTTATTAGTTCGATTGATGTGCTGACATGCGTCAGTACACACGATTGTGTGGGAATCTGATAGCGCTGAATAATATCATCGAGCATAAAGCTCAGGTCAGACAAAACCGGCAAACTATCACTCGCGGGATTGATTCCAATAACCGCGTCGCCGGAACCATACATCAAACCATCGATCAGACTGGCAGCGATGCCCTTCAGATCGTCGGTCGGATGATTTGGTTGCAGCCGAACACTAAAGTGTCCGGGTAATCCGATGGTGTTCCTGAATTTAGTTATTACTCTACATTTTTTAGCGGCAATGATCAAATCCTGATTACGCATTATCTTACTCACGGCAGCAGCCATCTCGGGCGTGATTCCCGGAGAGATATAAGAGAGCATTTCAGAAGTAGTATGATCATTTAAAAGCCAGTTTCTGAAATCACCAACGGTTAAATGACTAACCGGCATAAAAGCCTTTTTGTCGTGTGTATCAATAATCAGTCGTGTCACTTCGTCTTTTTCATACGGAATGAGCTGTTCTTCTAAAAACCGTTTTAAAGGAACATTGGCCAGGGCCATTTTGGCTGCAACCCGCTCTTCCATGCTATGTGCAGAGATTCCGGCAAGATCATCACCCGACCGTGCGGGTGATGCCTTTGCCATCAGTACTCTCAGATTCTCGAAATGATAAGTTCTGTTGTCTAAAATCGTTTTATACATTGTTGGAATCTGTTATTAATCTAAATAAATATTAAGCTTCCTGAGCCATAGTAACTTCCTTGATTCTCACTTTGCTGATGGCGTAATATCCATAAGCCACACCCATCATTGCAAGGAATACAAGGAATATAGAGAAGTTATAGTAGATCATAGCAACCAGACAAACGATGGCGCAAACCAATGAAATAATCGGGAAAACCGGATAGAATGGTGCTTTGAAAGGACGAACCAGTTCGGGTTCAGTTCTTCTAAGTTTAATCAGTGCAAGCATTGAGATAATATACATTACAATTGCACCAAATACTGCCAGAATCACAATGTTGGCTGTCAAAGGCTGATCACCAAATGTAATCCAGTTGTCAGAGAAGATGGCAAGGATACCGATAACACCGCCGGCAATGATTGCCAGATGAGGAGTACGGAATTTCTTATTTACTTTCGACAAAGAGGCTGGAAGATATCCGGCTCTTGCCACAGCAAACAATTGACGTGAATATCCCATGATGATGCCGTGAAATGAAGCAATCAAACCAAACAAACCAAGGAATACCAGCATATGCAACCAACCGCTTTCTTCACCAACAATAGCCATCATTGCACGTGGCAAAGGATCATTGATGTTAGAAAGTGCCTGCCAGTCGCCTACCCCACCTGCAAAAACCATTACACCAAGTGCAAGAGCCACAAGCGTAAGAATACCCCAGATGAACGCTTTCGGAATGGTACGTTTGGGTTCTTTAGCCTCTTCGGCAGCCATTGAAGCGCCTTCGATAGCCAGGAAGAACCAGATAGCGAAAGGTATAGCAGCAAAAATGCCAGTCATGGTCTCGCCGGTAAACACATCGCTTCCTGCCCATCCATTGGCTACGAAGTTGCTCATCTCAAATCCGGGTGCCACAACACCCATAAATACAAGTAGTTCAAATATGGCCAGCAGGGTAACTACAAGCTCGAAAGTAGCTGCCAGACTGATACCGAGAATATTTAATGTCATAAACACCACATATGCACCTACAGCTACCCACTGAGGACTCAATGCCGGGAACTGTACATTTAAATAGGCACCAATAGCCAGCGCAATGGCAGGTGGTGCAAAAATGAACTCAACGAGTGTAGCGAATCCTCCGAAAAAACCACCCAACGAGCCGAAAGCACGACGGGCATATTCAAAAGGTCCACCAGCATGTGGAATAGATGTAGAAAGTTCTGTAAAACTAAAAATGAAAGTCAGATACATGATCGCAACGAAAGCTGTTGTGATAAGAAATCCTAATGTGCCGGCTGACGCCCAACCGTAACTCCAACCAAAATATTCACCCGAAATTACCAATCCTACTGCAATTCCCCATAGGTGAAAACTACCCAATGAGCGTTTTAATGTTGTGCCTTTTTCAATCTTTTTACCCATAACCTTAGATATTAAATTAATACTGATATTCGCAAATATATGTTATTTTAATATCTTTCACACTAATTATCTATCATTTTATTAGTCGTTAACAACATTACCTATCGTTTTTATTATTTACAAGTCAAATATGTATCAATCTGAAATCATTTCATTAATTTATGTTTCATTTTATCACTTTATAAAACTATTACATAACAAAAGAGGATAGATAAACGAATTTATCTATCCTCATGGCTCTCTAACAAATAAAATGATATCTTTTTATCACTTCAAAAAAGCCATTCCAATATCGAATGAAGTACAGGATGAAATTGCTGTACAAAATTCTGTATATAAATCTTTAACCACGACAAACAGCGGATTACTGTCCGGCAATAATGGAATAACCAATTGTTGAATAAGCTGCAGCGAAGGCTGCATCATAGATTTCGTAACGAATAACTTTAATTCAACATTATCAATATCATACGCCAAAGGAACTCCGGTAATTGTAATCATATTAACCAGATTCACCAAATCATCAATACTTACACGACTTTTTGGATTACTATCAATCAGTTCGGTGATTGCAGAAAGATTTGGTATGAAATAAATCAGATTATCTTTTATATAATATTGTAACAAACCTCTTGGCGTGGAACCAATAACCTCATTTTTCATGGTAGCAATTACAAATCCATCGGGTAAGAAAGTGAGACTTTTAATTTCGCTGGCATATACCCCTATAATACCACTTAAAAAATAGCACATGGTACCCACATTCATTTCTTCGCCCATAATTGTAACTGTTGCATCAGTTGGCGAGGCATTTACAAAAACAGGGTTGCTTATTATTTCACCATTGGAGTTCTGAGTATAAGGCAGTAAATTCCATGTACCGCTCAAAGCATTGTTTAGCTGAATAATGGCATCAACACTAAGTATATTCTTGTCCAGACCGGCTGTAACAGAAACATTACCACCTGAAAAAGCAGTATTTCCGGTAAGCATTCCATTGGAAAGTGATAATTGTATTTCAATAGAAGATTCTCCGGGAACTACATTCTTAAGTATCAACATTCCATCATCGTTGATCACCGCCTCTCTGTCTGCCATTTCAACATCGCTCACCAAAACTTTCAGTTGATTTCCTGAGTATGTTCCGGCATAATCGCTGATGATTTTATTTTTGTCTTCATTATCATTACTGCACGAAAAGAGCAGGCATATGCTATATGCCAATACAATGAAATAAGTAAGCTTTTTGCCCATAACCATAATCTATTTTGTTAGACCAAATGTATTATCCTTTTAATATATACAAATTAAAGTATATAAATGTTTACCTAATTAACTTATTATGTTGCTTTTAACCTAAAATATGTATGCATCACAGTTTACATAAATGACACAAAAATGCCCTGAATATTGAATATTGTCAGCACAAATTAAAACGAAAAGGCTCTATTAACCCGATATTCTATACACTTTTTCCGTTTTTGGTAATTTTTCTTTTCAGAGGTTTGTGAAACAGAATTATTGTTAATACCTTGCGACACTTTTTTAGGCAAAATTTAGAATCTTATAAAACGAATAAAATGATGAAAAGAATTGCACTTGTGTTGGTATTATCCACACTAATTTTTTCAGCAAATGCACAAGCCGGCAAAACTGTATTTGGGGTAAAGGCCGGGATGACTATCGCTAATCTTACATCGGATATGAATGGAGATGCTAAAGTAGGTATGGTTGTTGGCGCCACAATGGACTATGG
>CAMTOS010000017.1 GCA_947074195.1 uncultured Bacteroides sp. | reverse complement strand
CGGGAGTTTCGTTACTTTGAAGCACCACCACCAACTGTCCGCTAAATGCTTTCATGGTAGGTTGCACAAATGATTCGAGCGATGAAGCATCACCATTGCAGGCTGCTTTATAATTACCATTGCCTTTAACGTTGAACTTTAAACGGTTTGTTGCATCCGGACAAAGGTTTCCGTCTTTATCTACCACGCTAACAGTAACGAAAGAAAGGTCTTTGCCATCGGCAGTCAATACGTTGCGGTCGGCTTCAAGTTTAAGCTGATAAGGTTTACCGGCAGTTCTGATTTGATTTTCTGCTACAGCATTGCCATTCGCGTCATAAGCCACTACCTTAACTTCTCCGGGCTGATAAACGACATCATTCCAGCGCAGACGATAACGATCCAGTCGCTCTTCGGGATTTTTCGCACGGCGTCCCTGACTTACTCCATTTACAAAAAGCTCGACTTCCGGATAGTTTGTGTAAACATAAACCGGAGTAACTTCGCCTTCGCGACCCTGCCAATTCCAGTGCGGAAGAATATGCAATGTCTCATCTTCTGTATTCCAGCGACTTCTGTACAAATAATATCTGTCTTTTGGTAAACCCGCTAAATCGATCATACCGAAGTATGAGCTACGTGCCGGCCACATATGATCATAAGGTGTAGGTTCGCCCAGATAGTCGAAACCTGTCCATACAAACTCACCGATAACCCAGTCTTTATCATCCTGAAGAATGAAGTCATCTTCGGGAATGTTACTCCACGAACAAGCCTCAAGGTCGTAAGAGGAACACTGGCGATCTTCATAAGTCGCTCCTTTTTTCTCTTCTACAGGAAATTTATAAACGCCACGCGAGCTAACTGTTGAGGCTGTTTCAGAACCCAGAACAAAACCTTGTGGAAGATTATCATAAGCCGACTGGTATTTGTGTGTGCGGTAGTTCAGTCCTGGAACATCCATCACTCCGGCAAAACCACTCTTTACCGCTTCATCCACACGGTCCATGCCCTGTGTCACCGGACGGGTAGGGTCTTCGCGGTGAATAATATCCTGCAACTGTTTTGCCAGACGAGCCCCCTGATTGCTCCATTGTTCGGGAATCTCGTTACCAATACTCCACATCACGATAGAGGGATGATTCTTGTGGCAATGTACAAGATTCACTAAATCTTTCTCTGCCCAATCATTGAAGAAACGGTTATATCCATTCTTACATTTCGGGTATAGCCACATATCGAATGATTCTGCCATAACCATGAAACCCATCTCATCGCAAAGGTCCATCTGCCATGTCGAAGGCATATTGTGTGCCGTACGGATAGCGTCGCAACCCATATCTTTCAAAATCTTAAGCTGACGACGAAGTGCCGCTTTATTTACAGCCGCACCAATAGGACCTAAATCGTGGTGCAGACAAACACCTTTAATCTTGCGTGTTTCGCCATTCAACTGGAAGCCATTCTCAGCTGAAACTGCGATAGAACGAACACCGAAACGGGTATAAACCTCATCAGCCAATTGTCCGTCTTTCAATACTTTCGTACGAAGCAAATAAAGGTTAGGAGTCTCAGGCGACCATAATGCAGGTTGAAGAATTTCCATCTGGCACAATGATGAACCATTGCTAAATGGCTTTTCCTGTTTGCTGATACCTAAAGAAATACTATCAGTATTCAGAATCTCGTGCACCAGCATAATTCCTTGTGGATTAACCGGCAAACGAAGCTGCGTTTTTACTTCGACCAATGCATTGTTGGCAGAGACTTCTGGTGTAGTTACTGTGATGCCCCATGTGTTAATGGCATTCACTCCGGTTCTCACCAATCGCACAGGGCGATAAAGACCTGCACCCGAATACCAGCGTGAACTCTCTTCTAAGTTCTGAAGACGAACGGCAATAATGTTCTTGCCATCTACCAGATAAGGCGTAATATCTACATTGAATGCATTGTAACCGTTTGGCCAGCTACCCGCTTCCTGTCCGTTGACATATACAATCGGCTCAGACATCGCTCCATCGAAGCGAAGTTCGGTATGTGCAAAGTTCTGTGGCAAGTCTAATTCCAGACGATACCAGCCCACACCGATGTAAGGTAAAGCGCCCGTACGACCCGTATGCTCAGAAGGAGTTGTAGCTCCATTTTGCTCGATAGCAACAAACTGAACATCAATATTGCGGTCGAATGGTCCGGCAATCGCCCAGTCATGAGGTACAACTACCGATTCCCATTTACGGTCATCGAATTCAGGCAGCATTGCATTTTCAATATCACCTTTCGTAAATTTCCATCCTTTTTCCAGATCCATCTCTTCTCTGACATTCGCATGAAGAGGAAGGAAGAGTATAGCGCAAAGACAAAATAATATCTGTTTCATCAAGTCGTAGTTTAGTAAGTTGTGTATTCGCCAAACGGAATCAAAGCTTCAGAAGGGCGACCATCGTTAGTAAAAGCACCTTTGTCGTAAGTTTCGTAAGTATAACATTCAGGTTCCCAGTAAAGAATACCCTGGCAACGGTTATCTGTTTCATGCATTGCTTTCTTGAACAAGTCAGTCAGGAATGCGCGCGAAGCAGCAGTCTCAGTACGGCTCATGCCAACTTCAACAATCATACATTCAGTACCATAGCGTTCGAATAATGTTTTAATATTATCGGTAATGCTCTGATTTTCTGTTTCCCAGGTATTCACCTCAGGATATAGCGACATACCAATCACATCCCATTTCGCTTTATTGCGTCTCAATCCATCGAACAACCAGGTAAAGCGCGAAAGTTCATTGCCTTTATCCACGTGAATAATCACTTTTGCAGCAGGATAAATACTTTTCACTGCATCATAGCCCGCGTTAGATAGTTCGGCATAGTTGCCCATATTGCTTTTCGCATCGCCCATTGGCCAAAGCATACCTGTAGTGGTTTCATTGCCAACCTGCACCCATTCCACATCAATCTGATTTTGTTGTAATACCTGAAGCACCTCTTTCGTATGATTAGCCACGGCATCTTTCATTTCATCGATGGTATAATTCTCCCAAGCTTTAGGAATATACTGCTGACCAGGATCGGCCCAACTGTCACTATAATGGAAGTTAATCATGATACGCATGCCCTGTTCTTTGGCACGCAATGCTTTAGCAAGAACATCATCAATATTGCACCAGCCATCAGCAGGATTAACCCATACGCGAAGGCGAATCGTGTTCATGCCGATCTCTTTCATTAAAGCTGTACATTCTCTTTCGTTGCCTTGTTCATTATAGAACTTCACACCAACGTTTTCGAATTTTGTTACCCAACTGATATCTGCACCACTGGCGAAGTTTGTAGTCGAAGGTTCAGGCTGATCTACTACCTTAAAAGCAGGTTGCTCTTCGGCACAAGCCACACAGAAAGTAAGTGCTGCACCAAGTAAGCTACCGAATATTAATTTGAATGGATTTCTCATAATCGTAAGAATAAAAAAAAGAAGTGCGCTGTTCGCTACTGTTTTAATGATATAAACAGCGCACTGCATATTTAAATAATACCTTATTGTTTAATCAATGTATAAGTGATGTTATTCATATCCCAGAAGTTGATACTGAAGAAATAAGTTCCGGTTTCAGCAGGAACAATATTATTGCCCGGTCCTAACTGAAGTACACCATTGCTCTTTTGGGTAAGCTTCATATCCCAGTCATCGTTAAGGATAATATTCATACCCCATTCAATATAGTTGATATCCAGAATTGCTGTCCAGATTTTACCCTCAGCATCATAAGACATTAAGTCTGTAGTGATCGACCAGTCATTGAAGTCACCCGAAACAGCAATACTTGTAATCTCAAGTGGTGTCCATGTATTATCCGCCAAGTTAGCAGTAAACATGTAGAAGGCACTTTGTTCAGTATCCATCCAGATATTCCATGCTGCGCCAGTAGGATCAAGTTCATACAATGATTCAGGCACCGAACCATAAATTGTTTCGCGGTCTTCAGTAGCAAACTTGAAATTTTCCCATGCAGATGCAAAATAGAAACCTTTATAGATATAATCCTCTTCGAAAGAGTAAAGCTTGCACTTCACATCATCCCAATTGTCAGGATTGATCATATCCAGATAGAATTGATAATTGCTTTCTTCAATCTCACCCTCTTCAACTGTCGCAACGATGTTCTCTTCACCCATATTCAGTGTGATGATAAAGTTGCCGGCTTTAGGTACTGATGCATAGAAATCAAGATCAAGTGTTCCTGCGATTGCTGCATCATCGCTTGTACCTGTTTCAAGAGTATAAGCTTTCGTATCGGCTTTACCACCGTTGATAGTAGTTGCACCATTTACCGAGAAACTACCGGTCCATGTATTGCGAGGTACAGAGAATTTCATTTCTACCGGATTGCCATCTACTGTTATTGTCAGGTTAGTAAGAAGCGTAGCACTCCATTGTTCAGTATGTGTATCTACAGTAGTCAGATAAGAACCGGCAACACCAGGATACCAGATGTTCCAGTGTGTAGCTTCATCTTTGCTCAGTTTAAATTCAGTACCAACGATACCATCATTACCCCACATTGTACCATCGTTTTCGCGGAAGTAAGCATTCATCCAACCCGAGGCACCAACGAAACCTGTATATATTCCGTTTTCTGCAGGTGAATAAAGATAACCTGTAACAGATTCCTGATCTTTAGAAAGAATATCCAATGTGTTCAAACGAATGCCATAAGGAGTCAAACCAACAGTAACCACATTACTGTATTGAGGTTCTATATTATTACCCAAAACATATTTAATACGGATATAAAGATCTTGTGTTTCCCAGGGTTGCATACCCATCTTATTCGAAAGGTTGTTCAGCTCTATATGGGTATAAGTTCTGCTGTTTGTCAGACATAATGAAGATTCACATTCCTCAAAATTGCTGTTTGCAGATAGTTCAATGTATTTATCAATCATTTCATCGGGCATGTCATAGCCGCTGTTATTGATTGATAGGCTATATTCGCCCCATGTTAATGAGAGAGCAGATACGCCCGGAGTTTCTGAATTCAGAGTAACCGATGTGCTTGATGCATTCAATGCAGGTGTATCACCATCGTGAAAACCACTGACGATAATCATTTCTTTGTCATCGTTGCACGATAGTAAACCGAGCAGAATGCAGCAGAAAGAGATAATGCTATATAATCGTTTCATGATAATTCTATTTATTAGATTTAATAGTTTTCGTTATATAAGTTCGGGTTAGCAGTAAGCTCTGCATAAGGAATAGGGTAGATGTTATATCTGCTATCTACTGCACGACCTTCGGCAATACCGCCTTTCCATTCCCAGATATACTTATCGGTAGTAAAGTAATCGTAACGGATAAGGTCTGTTCTTCTTACCATTTCGAGTGAAAGCTCGCGTGCACGTTCATTCAGAATAAAATCCAGGGTAAGAGCTGCTACATCGATATTACCCGATTCATTGCCATAGGCTCTGCTACGGATCAGGTTTACATAATATACTGCTGTGTTTCTGTCTGTGCCCTGACCACCACGAAGGAAGCTTTCTGCTAACATGAGGTAAACATCTGCAAGGCGGAAGAGAGGAAGATCGGTATCTACGCCATCGACTTCGTTAGACATGCTGCCACCATCGGTAAGGTTGCTCCACTTCATATAGAAATAACCACTGTTCGGATCGTCAAGTGACGTGATGTTCTGAGGACGGTCATTTGTATAGAAAAGGTTACGGCCATCGTTTGCATCATAAAGATTAGGAATCTGGAAGCGTGTGCGGAACATCTCCCATGAGCTTTTCACACCTAAGTCAAGTCCGAATGTTGCGCTGCATTGTCCGCAAACGATATAAGTACTTGCTCCCCATGATACTGCGTTTCTGCTATCTACACTGAAACCAAGGATAATCTCATGTGAACGTTTGTCATTATCTGCATTGAACAGTTTTGTATATTCTGGTTCAAGATAATAACCTTCGTCGATTACTTTCTTGCAGTAAGTGATACATTCTGTATAATGTGAACCACATCCGTAAGTCTCAGCATTCAGATATACTTTTGCAAGCAATGTATAAGCTGCACCACGGCCTACACGAGGATAAGTGGTATTTGCTCTGTTAGGCAATAAGTCTTCTATATCTTTCAGTTCACTTTCGATAAATTCAAAGATCTGTTGTGCAGTATAGCGAGGAGGAATATAAGTACCGATAGGATCATTTTCATCTACAAAAGGAACGTTGCGAAACATATCTAATGCGTGCGAATAAGCCAACGCTCTTAAGAAGCGTGCCTCATAAGACATCTTCATGATTTCTGCCTGATCGCTTTCGCTGAAACCGCTAATGGCACCTTCATTAGAGTAGCGAAGGAATTCGTTGCTTAATGCGATGGTGTAATAAATGCGGTAATACATATCGAACACCCAAGGGTCTGTCGAATCCCACGAAAGATATGATAAATCAGTCTGACCATCTGATGCATGCCAGATCATCGCTACTTCGTCTGTTCCTACTTCCTGCATGTTGAAGTAGCATCGCATATAGTCAAAACCACGGCTACCAAGGATATCCTCGTTTTCACCACCTTTACCTTGTCCGGCCAGAACAAATGAACCGTAAAGTTTAGCGAGTGCCATTTCATAATTTTCTACAGATGTATACACATCCACCGGCGTCTTGTCGATATGAGGATACTGATCAAGATGATTAAGACAGGATGAAAACAAAGTTCCTGTAGCCAGTAATATTATTGTTATATAATGATTTAATTTCATGGTTATCAAGTATTAGAATTAAAACTCTATGCCTAAAGATAATGAATAGATACGTGGACGCGGATAGAATGAGATATCCATACCGTTTGGTACTTCCGGATCTACACCTGAGTATTTTGTAATAGTAAATACATTCTGCATCATTACCGATAAGTTCAGGTTGCTGATGCTTTTGCCTACCTTGCCAAAATTATATCCCAGTGTCAGGTTATCCATTTTAAGGAATGAAGCATTCTCCAGATAGTAGTCAGACAAGCGTTGTCTTTCCTGGAAACCAGTGTCAAGATAGCTTGAGTGCAGGTTATTAATCTGATATTTATAATAGCTCACAGTTTCCCATGCACCGGTATTCATTGCATTGGCATTGTAAACGTAGTTACCGATGTTGCCGCGAAGACTGAAACCTAAAGTCAGTTTCTTATAGCGAAGATTAGAGCTAAAACCTAAGATATAATCTGGTGCAGGCGATTTAGCACGATAGCGGTCTTTCTCATTAATGATACCATCACCATTCAAATCGGCATATTTACCTTCAATAGGTTTGCCGTTTTCATCATATAACTGGTGATACAGATAGAACATATATGGTTCATAACCTTCTGTCAATACCTGGAAGTTATAGGTGTCAAGTGTTGGTCCTACCAGTGTGTTAATCTGTTCTGTTCCTTTGGTAAGCGATAAGTTCTTCACTCTCATCTTCTGCCATGTAGCATTGAAGCTCAGGTTCCAGGTCACATCTTTTGTATCAACCGGTACGGCATTCAAAGTAAGCTCAACCCCTTTACTGTTTACATTTCCTACATTCGATACAACACGGGTGTTGAAGTTCGATCCGGCAGGTACAGGTACTTCAGCCAGCAAGTCTTTGGTTTTACGTGTATAGTAGTCGAAGCTACCAGAGAAGCGGTTATTAAAGAATGAGAAGTCAACACCATAGTTAAACGAGTTTGTTGTTTCCCATTTAATATCGCTGATATAAGATTCAGGACGATACATCGGCACCCATTTGTTGCCCATGTAGTAATAAGCACCTGGCTGACTGATGGTATAGATCGGCATAAATCCATAGTTACCGATACCTTCCTGCTGACCCGTTACCCCGTAGCTGGCGCGAAGTTTCAGATTCTCTATCCATGTGCAATCTTTCAGCCATGATTCTTCATTTAATCTCCAGCCGATACCTACCGATGGGAAAGTACCCCAGCGATTGTCTTTCGAGAAGCGTGATGTTGCATCACCACGAACTGTTGCAGTTAAAAGATAGCGTTCGTTATACGAGAAATTAACACGACCATAGAACGATACCAGTGCATGACGGTAGTCAGTGGCTGCTACTGAGTTTTGCGATATACCATATACGTTGGTTTCTTCATAAGCCGATGTTTTTGCTTTCCAGAACTGATAGTCATAACCACCTGTTACATCAAGGCTACTCTGAATACTTTCGAAAAAGTTATTGTAGTTCAGATAAGCAGTAAACATCTTATTCGTATTGGTCTGCGGACCGTATTTATAGTTACGGCCATCAGTTTCGTAATTCATAGCCACGCCATCAGGCACATAAATCAAACCATGACCTTTGCCATAATCATAACCCACAGCCATGTGTAGTTTCAATTCTGGCAGGAAATGGAATTTATAATCCATATCGATGTTACCAATGAAACGTTTGATATGGCTGGTCGATTTATAATTGTTTACGCTGCCCACAGGATTCAGGTTTGCATTTGGAATGCCATTATCATCCAGCGCTTCAGTATAACCACCGAAGGCTTCGCGGCCTGAGTAAACAGGAATTGTAGGATTGAAAGTGGCTGCTGTAGTAATTACCTGATTACCGAAACGGTTGTTGGTAATCGCACCTTTCGCATTGAAAACAAACTTAAGGTGATTATCAAGGAAAGAAGGGCTAACAGAGATACTACCTGTATAACGGTCAACTTTGTCTGTTTTCAGGATACCTTCCTGATGAAGATAACCTAAAGATGCTCGATACATTACGTTACCGGCTTTACCCAGGAAGCTCAGGTTGTTATCTGTACCATAAGCTTTCTGGAAGATTTCTTCATTCCAGTTTGTCGATGTATTTCCTAAAAGAGATTTCTGTATATCGTTACCTTCTGTATTGATTACATATCTGAACTGATCTGTAGAAAGCATGTCGGCAAGTTTGGTTTTTACCTGCATCGACTGAGTCGTATTAAAGCTTACTTTAAAACGGTCGTGGCTACCTTTCTTAGTCGTTATAAGGATTACCCCGTTTGATGCACGCGAACCATAGATAGCAGTCGATGAAGCATCTTTCAATACTGTCATACTCTCGATATCGTTCGGGTTAATCATGCTCAGGAAGTTGCCGCTACCGCTGATACCGCCATTTTCCAAAGGCACACCATCGAGTACAATCAAAGGATCGTTCGATGCATTCAGAGAAGCACCACCGCGAATACGGATCGAGCTACCGCCTGAAGGTGAACCACCGTCGTTCAGGATCTGTACACCAGATACCTTACCATTGATTAATTGTTCGGGAGAGTTTACCAGACCACCGTTGAAATCATCGCTCGATACATTGCTGATAGAACCTGTAAGGTCGCTTTTACGCTGTGTACCATAACCGATTACCACAACGCTTTCCAGCATCTGTGTATCTTCGCGCATAATGACGCGCATTGGAGAAGAAATAATTGGTGCAAGTTGTGTAACGTATCCGATGTAGGAGATTTGCAAATTCTGCACATTATTAT
This sequence comes from uncultured Bacteroides sp., assembly GCA_947074195.1. Classification (GTDB taxonomy): domain Bacteria; phylum Bacteroidota; class Bacteroidia; order Bacteroidales; family Bacteroidaceae; genus Bacteroides. Next base: position 31,595 of record CAMTOS010000017.1, on the reverse strand, counting down.
CTACTACTATAACGAAGTTACCATTAAGATCTGTAACAGTTCCTGTGGTAGTATCGGGAACCTTAATTGTTACCCCCATCATGGGTTCATTAAATTCATCCAGAACAATACCTTTAACGGTCTTGTCGTTTTGTGCTGATGCAGTTTGTATGCAACATAAAAACCCTATCAACAAAAACAATGGATGCAAACATGTACGGATGTTTCTCATTTTTTGTAAAAGATTTAATTATTATATTTGGTTATTTTCAGGCTAATGAAATCCGGCTCAAATGAGCCGGTTAATAGAAATGTCGCTTTGCGTTCTTAAAAAGTGTATCCTTAAACAATCTGTCCCTTATCAAAAAACTGTACCTTATTTGCCTTAGAGTTATTTGAGTGTTTTATTTCTGATTGCAAAGATAATTAGCCCGTATATACCACATATACATAGAAAAGACGAATAATAGCACAAATCAGACACAAGGCATTTTTATGCTTCAAATGCCGATTTATGCTATGGTATAATACTATTTATTTAAATTTTCTGTTCGTAATCCTGTTCCAGATATTCTTTGGGAGATAATCCGAACTCTTCGGTGAAACTTTTAGTGAAATACGACGGATGAGAGAATCCGATCATATACATCACCTCTGATACTGTAAACTTTTTTTGCTGCAGTAAGATTGCCGCTTTCTTTAGTCGTATTTGTCGTATAAAGTTTACCGGTGTCATTCCGGTTTGTTTTTTCAGCATGCGCAATAATCGTTTCGAACCGATGCCGGTTTCAGAACAAAGCTGGGTAACATTAAAAGCCGAATCGCTCATATTGTCTTCGATGACCTGCAATACGTGCTTCATCAATCGCTCATCTTCGTTAAACAATTCTTCTTTTATATCCACAGTTGTATCTATCATCTGGTTCAGATGCATCTTCTCCTGAAGCTGTTTTCTCGATTCAAGCAACTGCTGAATACGCAACGTCAGTCTGTTCAGATCGAATGGTTTCGACATAAATACATCCACGCCTGCCTTCATACTGTTCAACTCTGTTGAACTATCATCTTTGGCCGTCAGCATGATTACCGGTACCGATGCCATGTGAGTAGCCTTTCTCAACTGATGACAAAACTCCATACCTGTCATTACCGGCATCATTTCGTCGACAATAACAATATCGGGATGCATTTTCAGTGCCATATCCAGTCCATCTTTTCCATTCTTGGCCGCTATACATTTATAGGTAGTCGAGAAAGCCGATGTCAGGAACGATAGAATCTCTTCATTATCATCAATAATCAGAATGGTGGTGCGTTTGTCTGCCGGAGCATCTATCACTGTTTCATTTTTTGCTATTTCTGCGTTTGCAGTTTCGGCTACAATGTTTTCTCCGTTCAGCGGTATATCAATGGTAAACGATGTACCTTTCCCGAATTCACTCTCAATCCCGATAGTTCCGGAATGCATCGTCACAAATCGTTTTACCAGATAAAGGCCAATGCCCGTGCCATGCGGGTTCAACTGTTTGTTTCCTCCCTGATACAACCGCAGCCAGATCAGCTTCAGTTCATCTTCTGCAATACCGGTTCCGTTGTCTTCTACTATGATCCTTATTTTATCTTCCGCTTCCGGTTTATACATCCTTACAGTGATGCGACCGGTATCGTTGGGCACAAACTTTATGGCGTTCGACAAAAGATTATATAAGATGGACTCCATCTTGAACAGGTCGAGGTTCATCCATAATGCCTCTTCATCGGTTTCTACTTTTATATCGAGATGACGCGTATCGGCGATGTGATTAAAAGAGGAAGCAACCATATGAACCAGGCGCACCAGATCGATACGCGAGCGCACCATCGTTTCTTCTTCTTTATATTCCATCCGCTTGAAATCCAGAATCTGCTGAATAAGCGTGTTCAGTCGTAAGGCATTCTGATGTACTAATTCCAGCTGTTGTCCCACCGATGAAGAACCGACCTCGGCTACCACTTTACTCAGTGGAGCGATGATGAGGCTCAGTGGTGTTTTCAGCTCATGCGATATATTGGTGAAGAAGTCGATCTTCATGTTCGATAATTCGAGCGATTTCTCCTTTTCCAGTCTTTCGTATTTCTTTTTATTCTTGCCGAAAAGATATCTGATAAACAGTCCCAAAGCTACAAGAAAGATCGTGATATACGAAGCATATGCCCAGCCTGTCATATACCAGGGCGGACGAATCTCGAAATAGTAAGCCGATGTAGCCGCATTCTCCACTCCGTTGCGGATGTTCAGCACATATTTACCCGGATTCAGGTTCAGGAAAACAATTCTGTTGTTGCCCGGAGGCATTGAAATCCATTTATTATCATAACCTTCTAACTGATACTGATAACTCAGCGTATTCATTTCAGAGAAAGAGAAGTCCGATATCTCAAACGTCAGCTGCAATACCGATGGCGAGAAGCTATCATACGTTTTGGTATCATCCGCTCTCTTCATATAGTCGATGTTGGGTTTCAATCGTTTATTGTTGCTCATTACCGAAACCACCTGTACACGATTAGAAGTATTGCTGACCGTACCAATTTCGGGTTGTACATAGAGCAAACCATCATTACCACCAAAGATGAATTCGGCTTTGGACTGATCATAATACAATGCCTGATAATCATTTTCCGGCAGACGAAGTTCTTTACAGCTCAGTGTGCGGGTGTCAAACAAGATGGCCTTGTTTACCATCGACATCCACAAACGGCCGTCACGATAAATCATCGTGCTGACAATATCATCTTCGATGGTCGGTACCGATAGCCGCGAAATCTCCCTTGTTGCCATATTCATCTTGAAGAGCGCATTTTTTACAGTATACCATAAATTGCCATCTTCACCGATGGTAAGATTACCGATATAAACCTGCGAATATTCTCCTTTCTCGTTGAGCAACGGAACCTCTTCCATTCGCATGGTTTCAATATCTATATACGACAACCCATGCTTATGTCCTATCCACAGATTGCCTTTCTTGTCTTCAAGAATATAAAATACGTGGCTTGGAATGTGTTCTGTGCCGGTAGCAATATCGGCTATTTGCTGACAGATATAAGTTTCGTCCTTACTTTCAATCAGTTTCTTCTTATCGGTCACAAACAGATTGCCCGAGTATGTCGCAATCCACATTCTGCCTTTTCTGTCTTCGAAGACATCGTATACCCATTTGGCATCATATTTCCCCGAAGCATCCGTAATAATATATGGTATAAACTGCTTGCGCTGATTATCGAATCTCAGTAACCCCTCATCGGTGGCCATCCAGATCATCTTTTCTTTATCCTCGTACACACGGCGGATACGGTTGTGCGGCAATGGTCCCTGTGCATTACCCTTGCGGAACCACTTCAATTCCCCCTCTTTGCTTCTGTAGATCACTCCGTTTGTACCTCCGTACCAGTAGCCATCGTGGCTGTCCCTGGTAATGCAGGTAAAACGATTGCCCTCATTGTTGGGCAGCGATGAATTTGCCGTCAGATATAAAATAGGAATATAGCTGTAGTAAGGAGTGTAGTGCATCAGCGATACTCCCTGATCGGTACCCATCCAGATGTTGTGCGCTCTGTCCTGATAGATGCTCCAGATAATGTTGCTGCTGAGACTATGTTCATAACGGACATCGTGTTCGCGGTAAGTGGCACTTTTCTGTTCGGGATTATAGGTTACAAGACCATCATCTGTACCCACCAGTAAGCGGTGATCCACATCAAATGTCATGCATTTAAAACTGGTTGGTTTTACATCGATGATGTTAAACTGATCGTTATCAGGAAGATACTGGAAAAGAGAACCGATGGTACCAATCCACAGACAGTTTCTTTTCTCATCCCAAAGCAGTGAGTTTACAAACCCCAGTGTCTTGGTATCGGGCAGCGGAATAGAAATAAATTCCTGTTTACTCAGGTCGTAATACCCAAAACCTTTATCGCTACCGGTATAAATCTTATCGCCTGCATACTCCAGGCTATAGCAATCGCCTATCTCTTTATGAATAATATCCCAGGTATCATTAGCAGAATTATAAACGATTAATCCTTTCTTCTCAGAACCAAGCCATAAGATGCCATCTTTAGAATAGCACGAACGCACCTGTCCGAGATCGACTTCAGAAAGCGAGGTGGTTAGTATTCTTTCAGTAGATAATTGAAGTATATGCACCCCGTTTTCGTCTGTGAAACAAAGCTGATCGGGGTTTACCTGATTAATGGAGTAGACATAACTGCCCAGTTGGAAGGGGTGTGCCTGATAGCCATCATAGAAAAACAATCCACGGTTACTGCCCAGCCAAACCAGTCCTTTCTCATCCTGAAAGATAGAAGTATATTGTGTAGCTCCATAGCCGAAATTAAACGTTTCGATCTTTGAAGCCCTGCAAAACAGGGTAGTTGTAAATAGGAAAAAAAGAAAAATATAGTGTCTTAGTTTAAGCATGTTTGTATGATTTCGGTTTGCTGTGCAAAATTAATTAAAACTTTGCTTTATTCATTAACGTGATGGTTGTAAGTTTATTTGTCAATTCTTTTATTTTAACTTAGATACTGCCGATATCTTTTTTGCCTAACATATATGGTTTTCGGGCTATTTTTATGTAAGTTTGTCCTAACAGTTGCCGATATTCTTTGTTATAAATAAGGGCATTGCCAACAAGCTATCGGCAGCGTGTTGAGAAGCGCTTGCTGGCTTGCTGAGAATAGCTTCCCGGCAGACTGGTCATAGCTTGCTGATAAATGCGATATTTATAGTTGTGATGTAGTGTTTTAATGTGCAGATTATCAGTGGAATATTAATAATCGTCTAATCATTTTTTTTAAATTCATCATATGGAAAAACAAGCCAACTATATCAGCCGTATCGAAATAAATAATTTGTGGGGGCGGTATAACATTTCGTGGGAATTGCGCCCCGATGTGAATATTCTTTCGGGCATAAACGGAGTGGGGAAGACCACCATTCTGAATCGCTCGGTGAACTACCTCAAAGGGCTGGAACTTTCCGGTGAGATGAAGCACGAAATGCGGGATGGTGTGCGCGTCTATTTCGATAATCCCGAAGCGACATATATTCCGTATGATGTCATCAGGAGTTACGACCGCCCGCTGGTGATGGGCGATTTCACTGCACAAATGGCCGATAAGAATGTGAAATCGGAACTCGACTGGCAACTCTATCTGTTGCAACGCCGCTATCTGGACTATCAGGTAAACATCGGCAACCGAATGATAGATATGCTGGCCAGCAATGATGCCGATGTGCGTGCCAAAGCAGCTGAAATATCGGATGCAAAACGTACATTTCAGAACATGATGGATGAACTCTTCTCGTATACCCGAAAGAAGATAGATCGCACGCGAAACGACATCGCCTTTTATCAGGACGATGAATTGCTTTTGCCCTATAAACTTTCATCGGGTGAAAAACAGATGCTCATCATTCTTCTTACGGCTTTGGTGCAGGATCATCAGCATTGTGTCTTCTTTCTGGACGAACCCGAAGCATCACTCCACATCGACTGGCAACAAAAGCTGATAGGGATGATTCGCCGACTCAACCATAATGCACAGGTCATACTGACTACCCACTCACCGGCAGTCATCATGGAAGGCTGGCTCGATAAAGTGACCGAAGTCAGCGAAATTGCTACTCCGGTAGAATCGTTTAGAGAAATACAATCTTAAATGTTTCAGTAATCTTTAAGATTATGCCAACTACATTGCGCGATAACTTAACCTCAGCCTATATACATGCAGCCGATAAACTTCGTCCCGATAGTTGCAGGCGCCGCATCGTGGCCTATGTAGAGAGCTACGATGACATTTCATTCTGGCGTTCGCTGTTAGAGGAGTTTGAAAGCGATAAATGTTTCTTTCAGGTGATGCTTCCATCATCGACCACGCTGGCGAAAGGAAAAAAGATGGTGTTGCTCAATACATTGAATACTAGTGAACTGGGTAAGAGTCTGATTGCCTGTGTAGACAGCGACTACGATTTTCTGTTACAGGGAGCCACCAGCACATCGCGGAAAATCAACGAAAATCAATATATCTTTCAGACCTATGCCTATGCCATCGAAAATCATCACTGTTTTGCCGGCAGTTTACATGAAGTCTGTGTGCAGGCCACGCTGAACGACCGGATGATTCTTGATTTCGATAAATTCCTGTCGCAATACTCGGAAATTGCCTATCCGCTGTTTCTGTGGAATCTCTGGTTCTATCGTAATCATGACAACCATAGTTTTGCCATGAACGATTTTAATTCGTACACACGGATACGCAACTTTAATCTGAATAACCCTTATGCCTGTTTGCGCGAAATGGAAAAGCAGGTACAGCATAAATTGCATTTGCTCGAACGAAAGTTTCCCGATCTTATCGCACCTGTCAATGAGTTAACTACTATCTTTGAACCGTTAGGTCTGAAACCGGCAACGACTTACCTTTATATGCAAGGGCATCACATCATGGACAATGTGGTGATGAAAATTCTTATTCCGGTTTGTACTATATTAAGAAGAGAACGCGAGGAGGAGATAAAGAGACTGGCTTCGCACGAAGAACAATACCACAACGAACTGACAGCCTATCAGAACAGTCTTTCGAGCGTGGAGCTAATGCTGAAAAAGAATATTTCGTTCCGCTCTCTGTTTTTGCATCGTTGGGTGCGCGAGGATATAAAAGAATTTGTAGATCATATTTAAGTTTTAATTATGCATGACATTGTAAATGCCATAAAAGGATTTTTAGAAACCATAGGAATGGGACCGGTATGGATTGGGAAAATGACACCTGTTATCATCCTGATTGTTATTTTGTTTTTTGCCTGGCTGGCCGACTTCATCAGTAAAACCGTTATTGTAAACATTGTGCTTCGCATTGTAAGACGTACCAAAGTACAATGGGATGATATTCTGTTCAGCCGTAAAATACTGATCAGTCTGAGTCATATTGTAGCACCGGTATTAATCTACCTGCTATTGCCCACAGCCATCCCCGAAAGTGCCTTTCTGCACTTCCTGAAGCGGATCTTTGTAATCTATATGCTGGCGGTTTTCCTGATTTTTCTGAGCAATTTCCTGACCGGACTTTATACCATATACAGCGAAAAAGAGCGCTTAAAGAATAAACCACTGAAGGGATTACTACAAACATTGCAGGTAGTCATCTTCTTTATCGGGGGAATTGTAATCATCGCTATTCTGATCGGTAAAGAGCCATGGGCACTTTTAACCGGACTCGGTGCATCGGCAGCTATCCTGATGCTGGTGTTCAAGGATAGTATCATGGGGTTTGTATCGGGTATTCAGCTCACAGCCAACAATATGCTGAAGGTGGGCGACTGGATATCGATGCCTAAATACGGTGCCGACGGAACGGTAATTGAAGTAACGCTCAACACGGTGAAAGTGCGAAACTGGGACAACACCATTACGACCGTACCGCCGTATGCATTGACCAGTGACTCGTTTCAGAACTGGCGCGGTATGGAGGAGTCGGGTGGTCGTCGCATCAAACGTTCTATCAGCATCGATATGAATAGTGTAAAGTTCTGTACGCCCGAAATGCTCGATAAGTTCCGGAAGATTAATCTGCTGCACAACTACATCAATCATACGGAAACTGTCGTTGAATCTTATAACCATATTCATGGCATCGATAATACGATTCTGGTGAACGGTCGCCGTCAAACCAACTTAGGAGTGTTCAGAGCTTATCTGATGAATTATCTGAATAATCTTCCGGAAGTCAATCACCGGATGATTTGCATGGTACGCCAGTTGCAGCCCGATGAGAAGGGTATTCCTCTTGAACTTTATTTCTTCTCTGCTGAGAAGGCATGGGTGCCCTATGAGAATATTCAGTCGGATGTATTTGACCATGTACTTGCCGTCATTCCCGAATTTGAATTGCGTGTATTCCAGAGTCCTACAGGCAATGACCTGCGGCATATATCCGTCAATCATTAATAAAAAGCAAAGAGGAACGACCCGGCCGGGCAGTTCCTCTTTTTAAATGTCATGTGAAGTTTTATCTTATTCTTTCTGTACTGTATCTTAATATACAGTATTCTGTGGATCAAAATTTGTCCACCCTTCTAACCAGTTATCAGATGTTCCGCTGAATGCTCCGATGTATGTTACGTTTTTGTCGATAAATGAACTGCTCAGACCTGCAAAGTTAGCAGCGTTAAGAAGTGGACTACCACCGGTTGGACAATAAGCCTGGCCGATATTTTTAGGATCGCTTAAGCTAAGGTCACCTTCTGTTAAATCGAAACGACAGCCACTCTGAGTTCTCAGGAAAGAAGTTGAGAACGATTCCTGTTCAGGGTTGTAAGTGATAACTTTCTTACCGTTCTCATCAAGGCTCCATGTGCCATATTCGTCTTCATATTTCTTGTTGAAATCCGAACCAGTTACACCCATACCTGCAAAGAATACATTCTGAAGTTTGATGTCACCATTGTTTGCCCATTCGCGGCAGTTACCTCTTTCACCATCGATAATCAAACCGATAGGCCAGCCAAGAGCCACTGAGTTATAACATTTCAGCTTACTGCTGCGGCGAATATGCATAGCAGCCTGGAAGCGGCCAAGAGCAGCAAGATTGTCCGGCTTCATATCACCTGCAGTGATATAGCTTGTTGTATTTTCGAAACCTGCTGCAAGATTCTTCTGTGTCATTGGGCCGATGAAAGTCACGTTGCTAAAGATAGCCGATGTATAAGGCTCGATAGTGCTACCATCAGAGTTATTATCCGATTCGAAGCCGTTTGACTGTGAAATATCTGCAATACGTGGATCGCGGATAGAAAGACAGTACTGTACATGGCCGTCGAAACCATTGTCTGTATCGAACTCATCATCCCAACCATTATAAGCAATCAGGTATTTACAGTTTACCGAACCGCCGAACCATTCGTAAGAGTCGTCATTACAGTAAGATACCTGCAAGTGAGATACTGTAGTACCGTTACCTACCGAACCGAAAGTAATACCGTTAATCTCTTTATCAGTTTCGAAAGGATAACCAGCAAACTCAACGCGAATATAACGAAGTACACCCGAGTCATCGTTTTTTACATTACCACCATGTTTTGTTTTAGGGCCACCTTCAATCTGCTGACCGTTGCTATTATTGTTTGTACCGTTACCACAAACAATTAATCCACCCCAGTCACCTGGTCGACGGCTACCTGCAGGCTGATCTGAAGTCATAACAATAGGATTAGTAGCTGTACCTTCGGCATAAATTTTAGCACCCGGTTCCACAATTAAAGAAGCCATTGTTGCTTTATCGCCTTTAATAATTACCCCTGGTTCGATAGTCAGCTCAGCACCCGGACGAACGTATACCCAACCTTTCAGCAGGTAAGTACCAGCAGGAATTGTTTGTTTGCCGGTAAAGCAGAACTCCTGATCGCCATTACCAATCTCTGTACCATTGTTGAAAAGGATGCCATCGCTTGTAGCCAGACCTGAATATTCGCCGGTGTTGTTAGGGCGTGTTACAGTAGGGTCGGTAGTGTCGATGATGGTCTTCGTATTATCATCATTACAGCTAACCATGAATGCCGACATTGCTGCAGCCATTAAAAACATGCTGCTCCATTTCATTGAATTGATTTTCATATTCGTCTAATTTAAATTTGAGGAGAGTGTTTCCTCGTTTGTTAATGTTCTTGTTTAAATAGTTTGTTAGAATATATATGAGAGAGAAACCTGATAATTTCTGCCCGGTTTATAACTTTTCGTTACCTCTTCGTACTTAATCTTCTCGCCAGCATGTACAATGCTTCCGAATTGTTTGAATTTCACTTTTTCGGCAAGAATATCTCTGACTCCGGCTTTAATCTCTACGGGGCCAAACTTTTTGCTCAGTGAGAAGTCGAGAGAGTTTCGGGGCATTTCGTATGAATTAGGAATCTTCGTCGTCTGCTCGCCATTCGACCCAACCGTACGTCCCACACCGATAATGCGTTTACCAATACGATTGTAAAGTACCGCTACGTTCAAATCCCAGTTTGGCTGATTATAGAAGATACCCGTATTAATCAGGTAAGGCGATTGTCCCTGCATGGCACGATTCTCTTCTTTGCTGTCTTTATCGAAGATTACCTTACTCTTAATGAATGCACCATTAAACGACCAGCTGAAATTTCTCAGTCCGATGAAATCAAGCGTTTTACGGAAATCTACTTCAATACCAAAGTTATTCGCCGCCTTCGCGTTCTTATTTGAATAAGTCAGATCGGTACCGCCATTTACTGTATATGTCCATTCAATAGGAGAATCGAAACGTTTATAGAATAAAGCCACCGAGAACGATTCTCCGCCCGAAGGATACCATTCGTAACGCAAATCGATGTTATGAATATATGCTGGTTTCAGTGAAGGATTACCCTCTACATTGGCAGCCAGATCGAAATCGTAATAAACCGATGTAGAAAGCTCGCGGAACTCCGGACGGTTCACCGATTTGCCATAAGAGAAGCGCAACTGCTGATTATTGGTCAATTTATACATCGCATTGGCCGATGGGAAGATATCGTTGTACTTATAAAACATGCTGCTGTGGCTTTCCTCATGGTTCTTCGTGTTGCGCACCAATTCCAGATTATTATATTCATAGCGTACGCCGGCATAGATATTGAAGCGTTGGGTGATAGGAAGATTTGCTGCAACATAAGCAGAACCAATCCAGTTGTGTCCCAGATAATCATTGGTCTTGCGCACTTGTTCATAGAGATATAACTTATCCGATCCATAATTCTCTTCCTGCATCAATTGCGAGGCAACATCAAACAGTTTAAATCCATCCGGCATATTATTTCCCCATCCATAAGCAAACTGGCGGGTATTATAAGTACGTGTACGATATTCGGCATAGGCACCGGCACGTAGTTCAGGCTCAAACTTGCCGAATTGCAGGTTTTGCAAATAGTTGATGTTCAGTGAGCCGATATTCTCTTTCAGTTTAGTAAATTCACGGCTGATGTCATTACCGGTGGCCAGTTGAATTACACCTGTCTCTTCCGAATCGTTCAGGATAATTCTTCTTCTGTCGGGCAGACTTCGGTTAGCAAATGAGTAACTCGCGCTCCAGTCAAGTTTTCCATCGCGAAGGGTGTGTTTACCTGTAAACTGTCCGTTGTATGTACTACGACTCGAATAATAATACTCCATTCTGCGTTCATCATTACTCTGCGCATCAAAACCATATCTTTCCGTATAGCGGTTCTTGCCCAGCTGATTGAAGACATTCTTCAACTCATAGTGATGATTGCGGTTCTTTGGCTGAAACATCAGATTGACCATTGCACCTACACGTACATCATGGTTGTACTGATTATCGGTACTTTTACGAAGATAAACTGAGTGGTTATTCGTTACATCATACGAACCAAAGAGCGAATTCTCCATATCGGTATACGTCTTGAATGAATAACTATAATTGGCTGAGGCCAGAAGACCAACCTGTCTTCCGCTTTCAGTTTCCCAACGGTGTGAATAGGCTGCATTAAAACGAATATCCCCCATCGGCTTGCGGTTCTTAATCAGCCAGTTATTGTTGAAACCATTATTCATCAGGTCAATACGATTGCTATTGTTACTGAATGTATTCATGGCACCGTTAAAACCTGCAGTTGGCATACGCATTCCATTATCAAAGCCAAGGAAGTCAGTTGTACTGCCGGGATTATAGAGGAAGTTTCCAAAATGCGTGCGGTCATTAATGTTGGTACCCAGTGAAAGCATAAAAGAGTTTTCAGAAGGCATCTCTTTGGTGTTGATCATGATAAAACCGCCTGTAAAGTCGGCCGGATACTCAGGTGACGGACTTTTCACAATCACCATATTATCAATCTGTGAACTTGGGATAATATCGAATGAGAAGGCACGTGCATCGGCTTCGGAGCTTGGTACGGCACCACCGTTAATCCATACATTATTATACCGCTGCGACAGGCCACGAACCATTACGAATTTCTCATCGATGATTGATACACCCGGAACACGCTTAATCACCTCCGATGCATCTCTGTCTTGTGTCTTTGTGATTTGTTGTGCCGATACTCCGCTTTGTACCACCAGACTGCGGCGTTGATTGGTCATCATGGCCACATCGGTGTTTCTTTTCATTTGTGCAACCACGGCCACTTCGCCAAGCGCCTGTGCATCACTGTCAAGTTCAAAGTTGATAACTTTCGGTTCACTGCCGATTCTTACATCCGGTAAGACGATGTCTTTATAACCGACAAACTTAACTTCGATGGTGTAAATGCCTTCCGGCAGATTGTTGAAATAATAGTCACCATTTATGTCGGCCACTGTACCTTTACCGGTCCCGATAAGCTGTACGGTAGCGCCGGTCATCGGTTCGCCTGTTTGTTTGTCGATGATCGTACCCGAAAGTCCTGAAGCCAGGGCAGTTAATGTAGAGAGAAGTAGTTGTAGAGTAAGGAGAAGCTTTTTCCCCGGAACAGAACATGTAATTTTAATTAATCTTTTTACCATTGTATTTCGTACGTTTCTTTATTCGACGCAAATGTCGAGCTTTAGAATTACGGGCGTAATACATAAGTCATACGATAAATTTACAATAAAATTACATAAATGTTACAAGGTGTTATAGAAGGCCTCTGCCTCGTGTAACACCTTTGTAATGAATAGTATTTCTATATCTTTTTCCAGAAATTACCGGTAAATAGCAGCAATACGGTAAAGATTTCGAGACGTCCCATTAACATAAGGAAAGATAATACCCATTTAGCAGCAGTCGGAATGGTACTCCATGAGTTATCCGGTCCGTATTTGCCCAAACTTGGTCCCATATTGCCGAGACTTGAAATAGAGCATCCCAGCGATTCAATCATTTCCATGCCAAGTCCCATTAATGTAAGTGTACTTACAATAATAATGAAGGCATAGAGAAACAGAAATGCAAGAATGGTGGAGCGTAACGATGGTGAGATCACCTGATTGTTTACGCGTACAGGTAATACGGCGTTAGGGTGAGTGATATGCTTAAACTCATTGCGGGTAAGCTTGCTGACAATAAGGAGGCGGATACATTTAATACCACCTGTAGTACTTCCGGCGCAGGCACCCATTAGCATGATGACCGTAATTAATCCCCAGAGCAATGAAGGCCATGTCATATAATTCGCCGTAGCAAATCCGGTTGAAGTGTGAAGTGATACGACCTGAAAGACTGACTTTCTGAAAGCTGTTTCTCCACTCATATCCATCGTCCAGTAAAGACCGGTGGCAATGAAAACAGTAAGTATCACTACCGAAATGAAAAACCACTTTAGCTCGGCATTCTTAAAGAACTTCTTGAAGCGGCCGGTAAGGGCAAAGAGCAACAAAGAGAAGTTGATTCCCGAAAGGAACATAAAGATAGTAATAACATATTCAATATAAGGTGAATTGAAATAGGCGATACTGTCTTGTTTCGTTGAAAATCCTCCGGTACTGGTTGTGGTAAATGCATGGCAAACGGCATCAAACAGACTCATACCGCCAAACATCAGTAATATGGCTAATCCACCGGTTAGGCCAATATAGATACTCCATATCCATTTAGCTGTAACACCGATACGCGGATAAACTTTGTCGTGCGCCATGGCACTGGCTTCGGCTGCAAATACCTGTACACCTCCAACACCGAATATCGGAAGTACGGCAATGGTAAAGAACACGATTCCCAAACCACCAATCCACTGCGTCATACTACGCCAGAAAAGAAGTCCGTTGGGCAGACTTTCTATATTATCAAGAATCGTGGCTCCCGTACTCGAGAAGCCCGACATTGTTTCGAAAAAAGCGTTGGTTACCGATGGAATATATCCGCTGATGATAAACGGTAGCATTCCAAAAGCTGAGAAAACAAGCCATGCCACACTTACAATAAGATAACCATCGCGACGGCTTAAATGTGGTTTTGCTTTTCGGCCAATGAGAAAACAGATACTGCCTACACCAATACAGGCACAGGCAGAATAGATAAAACTCATGAAATCATCCCCCTTGTATATTAATGAAATCAGGGAACAAAACAATAACATTGCCGCTTCTATGTGCAGCAAAAAGCCGATAATACGAAGTATGATTTTGGAGTTAATCATCTTTTTAGCTGAAATATTTCTCTACTTTTTTAATCATGGTCCTCAGACAGAATACAACTACATGGTCGCCGGGCTGCACAAGAAAATTACCGTCTACAAGCATTCCTTCACCATTGCGAATCACACCACCGATGGTAATACTTTTCTGTAGTTTTAGATCTTTAATAAGATGGCGTGTAATTTTTGAACCGGCCTTCACGGTAAACTCTGCTACATCGGCATTGGCAAATGTCAGACTCTTTACATTATTAACGTCAGCATCAAGCATCATCTGATAGATGTGCCCGGCAGCAATCACCTTTTTATTGATGACTGTACCGATATCAAGACTTTCGGCCATACCGATATAATCGATGTTTTCGACCTCAGCTACCGTTTTCTCCACACCTTTACGCTTCGCAGCAAGACAAGCAAGGATGTTGGTTTCGGCATTATCTGTCAGTGCAACAAATGCATCCATCTTGGTTAGGCCCTCTTCAAGAAGTAAATCCATATCTCGACCATCTCCATTGATAATCATGACTTTATCGCTCAATACTTCGGTCAGGCGATTGCAACGTTGCAAGTCATTATCCACAATCTTTATCTCCATATAATCGGGCGCATATTGTGCTGTACGTATGGCAATGCGGCTACCCCCCATAATCATCACACGCTTTACATCGGGATAATTATCTTTTCCGGCAATCTGGCGAATATGTGGAATAAGTTTACGGGTAGTCATAAAATAGACAATATCATTGAGATAAATGGAATCTTTACCATCAGGAATAATGGTATGCTGACCACGCTTAATTGCTACAACGTGATATGATTTACCAAAGTCCTCTTCATCTTCTTTGAGTTTTGAAAGTGGTTTATTAAGAATTGATGAAGTTTCACGCATCTTGGCACCAAGCAAAACCAAAGCACCTCCGCAGAACTCCCACGACTGACGTACCCAGCTCATCTTCATCGAAGATACAATCTCTTTGGCTGCCAGCATTTCGGGGTAAATCAGCGAGTTTACACCTAGTTTATTAAAGAACTCTTTATTCTTGGGAAGTAAATATTCATAGTTGTCAATACGCGCCACTGTTTTCTGAGCGCCAAGGTTGGTCGCCAGCATACAGGCTGTCATGTTTCGACTCTCGTCGGGAGTTACAGCAATAAAAAGATCGGCCTCTTTAATACCGGCTTCTTTCAGTCCGTTAATAGAGGTAGGTGAAGCGGTTACTGTCATCAGGTCGTAACTATTGCTAATCATCGACAAATTCTCTTCATCATCATCCATCAGGATAATATCTTGCTTTTCAAGCGAGAGAAGCTTCGCTAAATGCGTGCCTACATTGCCGGCACCGGCTATAATAATTTTCATTTCTGCTTATTCAATATGGTATTACAGATGCTTTCTTCGTTCATCCCACAAATGGCATAGAGTTCGGCTACCGTTCCGTGTTCTACAAAGAAATCGGGGATGCCGATGCGATCGATGGTTGGTGTATAGTTGTTTTCAGACATGAATTCCATGACCGCTGTACCCACACCGCCTGTAATTGCTCCATCTTCAACAGTTATAATATGCTTAAAGTTTTTGCCTGCTTCATGAAGAAGATCATCATCAAGAGGTTTCAGAAAACGTAAATCGTAATGCGCCACCTTTAAATTGTGCTGCACCTTCTCGGCCAGTTCAATCGCTCTTGCGGCTACATTTCCTATCGGACCAAAAGAGATGATAGCAATATCATTGCCCTCTTTCAATTTTCTTCCTTTACCTACCGGTATTTCTTTCAACTCGCAACGCCAGTCGGTCAGTTCGCCCCTGCCACGCGGATAGCGAATGGCAAATGGTCCCTTGTCAGGCAATTGTGCTGTATACATTAAACGTCTCAGCTCATGTTCATCATATGGTGAACTGATAGTCATATTCGGAATCGGTCTCAGGTAGGCCAGATCATAAGCCCCATGATGTGTAGGACCATCCTCACCAACCAATCCGGCACGATCTATACAGAATACCACCGGAAGTTTTTGAATCGCCACATCGTGAATAATATTATCATATGCACGCTGTAGAAATGATGAGTAGATCGCACAAAACGGTTGCAGACCATCTTTGGCCATACCACCGGCAAAAGTAATGGCATGTCCTTCTGCAATACCCACATCGAAAGCTCTGTCGGGCATCTCTTTCATCAGCAAATTCATCGATGATCCGGTAGGCATCGCTGCTGTAACTCCTACAATATTGGGATTTTGTTTGGCAAGCTCCACCAGTGTATGCCCGAAAACTTCCTGGAATAAAGGTGGTTTCCCTTCGGTTGAAGGTACCGATCGTTCGCCCGTTTTAGGATTGAATAATCCCGGTGCATGCCAAATCTCGGGATGCTTTTCGGCTGGTTCAAATCCTTTTCCTTTTGTTGTATGAAGATGTAGCACTTTCGGTCCCTGCAAGTCTTTTATATCCTGCAGAATACGGGTAATCTTGTTGACATCGTTTCCGTCTACCGGACCGAAGTAACGTATATTCATTCCCTCGAAAATGTTTTGCTGCTGTGCCACCATCGATTTAAGACTGTTGCCAAAACGAATCAGTGCCTTGCGGCGGTCTTCGTTCAGTAAGCCCATCTTAAATAGCACACGCGACATTTTAAAGCGAAACTGATTGTATTTATTCGAAGTCGTTAGTTTAAAAAGATACTCTTTCATACCACCCACACTGCGATCGATCGACATATCATTGTCGTTTACAATAATCAGCAGATTATTTGGTGTAGCCGAAACATTGTTTAGCCCCTCGAAAGCCAGTCCGCCACTCATTGCTCCATCGCCTATAACAGCTACAATGTGACGGTCTTTTTCGCCTTTGGCATGAGCTGCCACTGCCATGCCGAGTGCAGCAGAGATAGATGTAGAAGCATGTCCGCACGTAAAACTGTCGTATGGACTTTCATCTGGTGAAGGGAAAGGGCGGATACCGCCTAATTTACGATTGGTGCTAAAGGCCTCACGACGGCCGGTTAATATCTTGTGTCCGTATGCCTGATGTCCTACATCCCATACCAGTCTGTCGTAGGGTGTATTAAATACGTAGTGCAGAGCTACCGTTAGCTCTACTACACCAAGGCTGGCAGCAAAGTGCCCCGGGTTGGTTGATAGTTCGTCAATAATGTTTTGTCTTAATTCATCACATACCTGCTGTAGTTGTTCGGGTTTTAGCTTGCGAAGCAAATCAGGTGTGTCTAATGAATTAAGCAAAAGATGCGCGGAATCTTTTTCCATGTTTTGAAAAGACAAATTAGAATGGCAAAATTACGAATTTATATGCAAACCTAAATCGAAACGTTGTAAAAATATAAGCAGCCTATTAACGTTTGACTGTAGTTTATCTATAAAGCATTGAAAATATTGCCCGTTATTTTTTTGTTTTTTACCTATTTAAATTTACTTTTATTGCTTTTGAAACAAATATTAATAAAAGTATGTTTATGAAAAATCTTTTTCTTTTTAGTCTGATCGTCATGCTTGGTGTTTCTTCGTGTGGCAAAAAGGAGAATAAAACCGAAGAACAGCCTGTTACCGAAGCTCCGACACGTATTCATATCGAGAAAATAGCCGGCATTGTGGGTCCAGGTACTTCTATGAATGTTCTTCAACTCTATGTTCCCGGAACTCCCGGCGATACACTCTGGATTGAAATTAATGACACTACCAATACCGCCAATGCAAATTTGTTAATCGGTAACACTGTAGAAGTACTTTGCGAGCCTGAATCAGGTAATCAGCTTGTGGCTTTAAGTATTTCAGGCAATCAGACTTATGCCGAAGCAGTGGGCACATGGACCCGTCCTGATCCGGTGATGCCCGATAAAGTAATGGGTGTTCAGCTCGATGTTTTAGGCAAAGCGAGTTCTATTAATATGGCTACCCTTGTATACGAATCGTGGCACCTTACCAAACAACCCGGAGAAATAGAGTTAATGGGCAAAAGTATCGGGAATGTTCAAACTATCGATTTTGTAGATACTGCCAGAATATTTCAGAAAGACGGGAAGATGATTCTTGCTTTCAAAGGTTCAGAGTTTGAGCTGACAAAGCAGTAAACCTTGCTTGATTAACATTAAATTAACAATCGGTGCAGAGGCCTATGCACTTTTGTGCATCCCTATATGCACTACAGTGCATCCACCTTTGCACTTTAGTGCATCCGTATATGCACTAATTCATTGTCGGGACAATACTGTTTTGTTCCGGCTTTTTTTGTCTCTAAAACATGCTTAATTAATTGATTAAATCTCTCTTTTTATGCTATTAATGAATTTAATTAATATATAGTAGTATTATTCTATATTATTTAATGTATGATTTAAAACGCAGAAAATCAATGAAATAAAGTATTTTAAACTTGTGTATTTATTGTTTTAAATGCAAATGATTTGCAATAACAAAAATATATCATTACTTTTGCATCATCAAACAGAAAGAGTGCTGTAAATGTCATCTCCTTCTGATTTTAATTCTTTGATAGTTGATTTAAGTTTTTTTCTTTACTCAGCGTAAAACAATCTTTTATCAATTTGAATTAAGTAATAGATAAAATAATATTCAAAGTATAAATCATTTAAAACGTAATTATTATGTCACAAATTGGAAAAGAAATCGTAGATTTTAAAGTTCAGTCATACCAGAACAATGAGTTCAAAACTGTAGAAAAAAGTGATGTTTTAGGTAAATGGTCAGTATTCTTCTTTTATCCTGCAGACTTTACATTTGTTTGTCCTACAGAATTAGAAGATTTAGCAAATAAATATGATGAATTCAAAGCAGCGGATTGCGAAGTTTACTCAGTATCATGCGATACACACTTCGTACACAAAGCATGGCATGATGCATCAGAAACAATCAAGAAAATTAAATATCCGATGCTGGCAGACCCAACTGCTCATCTGGCACGTAGCTTCGATGTGATGATTGAAGACGCTGGTATCTCAGAACGCGGTACTTTCATCGTAAATCCTGAAGGTAAGATCGTAGCATACGAAGTAGTAAGCGGCAATATCGGTCGTAACGCTGATGAATTGTTCCGTCGTCTGCAGGCACTTCAGTTTGTGGCAGAACACGGTGATCAGGTTTGTCCTGCTAAATGGAAACCAGGTAAAGAGACCCTTAAACCAAGTCTTGATCTTGTTGGCGCTATTTAATTATGCTTGATGCCGATTTAAAAGCTCAGTTAAAATCAATATTTTCTGTCCTTGAAGGAAGTTATACGCTGGTAGCCGATGTGGCTGCCAGCCATCCTTCCCGACAAGAGTTGACGGATATATTGAAAGAAGTTGCCGACTGTTCTCCACAAATTAATTTTGAAGAGATAGCCGGCAATTCGTTTAATATGTATATACGTAAAGCCGACGGAACAAAGAGTCCGTTTGTTTTCCGTGCTGTTCCTACCGGTCACGAGTTTTCATCGCTTGTACTGGGTATTCTCAATTTCGATGGTAAAGGCAAGAATATACCCGATGACGCTTTTCAAAGCAAAATCAAGGCGCTGAAAGGCGAACATCTGCTTCGTTCGTTTATTTCTCTGACATGTACCAACTGCCCCGAAGTAGTTCAGGCGTTGAATCTGATATCTATCATCAATCCGAATATTCATCACGAAATTGTTGATGGTGCCTTGTTTACTGCCGAAGCCGAAGCATTGAATGTTCAGGGTGTGCCTTCTGTCTACAGAGGCGACGAACTGATTCATGTGGGTAAGGCATCTCTCGGAACTTTACTGGAGAAGTTGGAAGAGACGTTTGGTGCAGAAATCGTAGAAACTGATCCGATTATTCATAAGCATGATGTGTTAGTGATTGGCGCCGGACCAGCAGGAGCAACATCAGCCATCTATTCGGCCCGCAAAGGACTGGATGTGGCCATTGTTGCCGATAGAGTGGGTGGTCAAACCAAAGATACGGTAGGCATCGAGAACCTGATAGGTACTCCATACATTACCGGCACTGAACTTTCGGCTAAACTTGCGAAGCATGTTTCGGAATACCCGATTAAACTGATGGAAAACCGCCGCGTAGTTTCGCTGACTTCTACAGAAGATGGTTATCTGGCTTTATTGCAATCGGGCGAACGTGTCTCAGCACCCGCAGTGATTGTTGCAACCGGTGCCGGATGGCGAAGACTGAATGTGCCGGGCGAAGAGCAGTATATCGGTAAGGGAGTAGCCTTCTGTCCGCATTGTGATGGTCCGTTCTATAAAGGAAAAGAAGTGGCAGTAATCGGAGGGGGTAATTCTGGTATCGAAGCAGCTATCGACCTTTCGGGAATTTGCTCTAAGGTGACGGTAGTTGAGTTTATGGACTCACTGAAAGCCGATAAGGTATTGCAGGAAGCGGCAGCCAAACGCGATAACATTGAAATTATCACTTTTAATCAGGTAATCGAAGTCGTGGGCGATGGTAAACATGTGACAGGTCTTAAAGTAAAAGACCGTGGCACTGAACAGGAAAACATCATTCCTTTATCGGCCATTTTCGTACAGATCGGACTTTCACCCAATAGTGCTCCGTTTAAAGAACTTGTTGAAGTGAACCGTGGTAATGAGATAGTTATCGATGAAAGATGTCGTACCAATGCTCCCGGAATATATGCTGCGGGCGACGTAAGTACTGTACCTTACAAACAAATTATTATCGCGATGGGAGAGGGTGCTAAAGCTGCACTTTCGGCTTTCGAAGATCGTATTAGTGGCAAATTGGAGAAAAATATCTAAAAAGAATTCAAAATAGGGATTGATAATTGTTATTGTCGGCAGTATTTTGTTTTTTTGTATGCTAAGTGTATAATAGATAAGATGGAAATCAGAGAAAAAATTAAAAATGCCGGATTAAAGGCTACCCCTCAGCGACGAGCTATTTACGAAGTAATGCAGGATTTGTGTCATTGCTCAATCGATGAAGTGATTACCCGTGTGCGCGAGGATCATCCTGATGTAACGGTATCGACCATATATCGTATCATGGATTCATTCTATGAAAACGGACTCATTACGAAATTTGTGAATCCGTCCGGAAAGACGATTTATGATATTACTCCTGATGTTCATCATCATATTCAGACAGCAGAACATGAGTATCTGGATATTGCAGACAGACAGTTGTCCGATTTGATTCGCAAAAGAGTGCTTCATCAGATACCTGAAGGTGAAATGATTGATCGTATTTGTATTCAGGTCACCACGAAGCATAAAGATAAAGTATAAACCAACTTTTTATATAAATAAAACAGGTAAATCTGAGTTCTGTAACGGACTATTGATTTACCTGTTTTTTTATGTTCTAATCATCTGCGGTGTCGTCGAAGTTAATCTTCAAGTGCGTACCATCGCAAAACGGTTTATGATGCGAGTGTCCGCATCTGCACAGAAACACTTTCCCTTTTTCATCTTTTTTCGTTCCGTCTTTATCTACCAGCAGAAACTCACCATCCACACTGTAAGGTCCGTTATGTACTACCGTTACCGTTACTTTCTTTTCTTCCTGATTATCCATAGTGCGTAGCTTTAAAAATTTAATATCCTAACTGAAACAACTATTTTCTGTGAATAGTTTAATCATAATCATTTAAATGGTTTCAGTTGCAAATAATACTAAACGACGCATAAAGTAAATTCCACTATTGAACCATCTTTCAGCCATTGCGTTTTTTATCTGAACGAATTATTATAAAAAGCAGTGATTATGAATCGTCTGATAAAAATTACGATAGCCATTTGTGCAGTATTTCTCTCATTGTCGCTCACTGCACAGATAAATAAGTATTGTGGTACCTATATGCCTTACGATACAGATAGCTTGTCATTTACTTCTCCACCACCGGGTTACCACGTAAAACTCATCAACCATGTGGGTCGTCATGGTTCCCGCTATCCCATTTCGGGCGAGCATATTTTATATCTCTCAGAATTGCTTAAAAATGCTCATATCGATAATGGACTTACTCCGAAAGGTATACATCTGATGAATCAGTTAAAAGAGATGGGAAAACTTTGCGGAGATAGTTGGGGATTTCTTTCGGATGTGGGCAAGGCTCAGGAACGAGGCATTGCACAACGCCTTGTTGATAATTATGGTATTGGAGTTTTCGAGCGTATTTATATCCGTAGTGATGTTGAAGAAAGATGTTACCAGAGTGGCATTTCCTTTCTTGATCAGATACAAGAGATATGTAACAATACTGATACGGCAAAAGTAGATGTGATGCAGCGCGATAACTATTTACTTAACTTCTTTGAAGTAAATGAAGATTATCTGGAGTTTCTGAATAATGGTAGCTGGAAAGAATCTCTGCTGGAGTATACTATTGATCTTCTGCGCAATAATAAACTGATTGAAGAATATGTGAAACCAGGTGTAAGGCTGACAAGAAAAGATTATATGAAATTTGTACTTGCCATGTATAATTGTGTGGCGATTGCCCCTGATATTCCTCTGCCTTTATCTGTTGTTCCTACACTCGATGATGAAACGATGAAAACAGGATGGCTCATACAAAATGCACGACACTATCTTATGCGAGGACCTGCCAAAGGTTATCACGACATTCAGGTCGATATAAGTAAACCTCTATTGCGTGATTTCATAGAATCGACCGATAGTACTTTGAATTTTAATAACTATACCACATATCTGCGCTTTGCTCATGCAGAAACCATTATACCATTTGCTGCATTATTATACATTCCTCAGGCTTCCCGGTCTACTGCTTCTGTTGATAATATCTCTCTTTTATGGAAAGACTATGTAGTGGCACCCATGGCTGCCAATATCATCTGGGTTGTATATGAGAACGATAAAGGTCACCGTCTGATTAAGATGATGCTCAATGAACGTGAAGTTCCTTTTCCTGTAGAAACGAATATTTATCCATTCTATGAATGGGAAAGTGTGAAACAATTTTATGAAAACCTCTTAAATAGCGGTACTTTATATTAGGATAAACGTAAAGAGGCTCAATTATCCCTAATTTTATGACTTGTTATAGGGTTAATTCTTATTCATCATTTATCTTTGATGTACAAAACATGCTTGACGAATGATGAATGTTGACCTTATTACTCCGGTAAATATCCCGGAAATGCCACAAATTAATCATCAGCAACAACTGCTTCTCATGGGTTCCTGCTTTGCAGAGAATATGGGAAAATGGCTTGCTGACGGATGTTTTGGTGCCCTGATGAATCCTTACGGGATATTGTATAATCCGGTATCAATAGCAACTGCTTTATCAGAGATAATCAGTCATAAAATATACACAAACGATGACCTCTTCCTGTTTCGCGAACTTTGGCATAGTAAAATGCACCATGGTTCATTCTCAACATCTTCCGAAGCAGAAACATTGCAACAGATAAACTCTGCCATTGATGAGACTTCATCGATGATTCACGGAAAGCTTGACAGACTTCTCATCACATTCGGAACATCTTATATATATAAGGATAAAGAGAATGATAAAGTCGTGGGCAATTGCCATAAACGTCCTGAATCAGATTTTATACGTTATCGCATTAGTGTAAATGATATCGTTGATATATATATTCCGCTGATAAAGCAATTAATCGGGCTTAATCCGGGCTTAAAGATCATCTTCACCGTAAGTCCCATCCGGCATCTACGCGATGGCCTGATAGAGAATCAGCGTAGTAAAGCAACTTTACTTCTTGCTGTCTCTCAGTTGCAGGATGCTTTTCCTGCTTTCGTCTCTTATTTTCCATCTTATGAAATCATGATGGATGAATTGCGGGACTATCGTTTTTATGCCGATGACCTGAATCATCCGTCAAATCTGGCGATTCAGTATTTACAAAACCGATTTTCTGCATCTTGCTTTTCTGACGAGACCAGACGGATTATGCAAGCGTGTCAAAAAATTAAGAAATCGTTACAACACCGGCCGCTTTACCCTGATTCAGCAGAGTATAAGTGTTTTTTAGAAAAATTAATATTAAAAATAAATCAACTTGGCGAAAAATATCCGTACTTAGAGAGTCGTTTTAAGGCATCTTTGCTTTAAAAATCGCTTGACGGATATAAGAACACAAAGCTGAACAAATAGTATTCTTAGATATATGTCCTATTCTATAGATGAAATTGCTGCTCTGATAAGTGCCAAACGTTTTGGTGACTTAGAGATAAATATTGCGTGGCTGCTAACAGATAGCCGCTCACTTAGTTTTCCTGAAGAAACATTATTTTTTGCGTTGACCACTCAGCGCAACAGTGGAGCACGATATATACATGAACTATATGACCGTGGTGTGCGCAACTTCGTGCTTACACCAGATGACTATGAACAGTTACAACAGGAAGGCCAAACATACGATAATTGCAACTGGCTGGTTGTTTCCAATCCCTTGAAAGCGCTCCAACGCCTTGCAGAGAGTCATCGTAATCAGATTAATATACCTGTCATTGGTATTACTGGCAGCAACGGTAAAACTATTGTAAAAGAGTGGCTGCACCAGTTGTTGTGTTCAGATTATAACATTGCTCGCTCCCCGCGTTCATACAATTCGCAGGTCGGAGTACCGCTTTCGGTTTGGCAGATAGAACCTGAAACTGAGCTTGCCATATTCGAAGCCGGCATATCGCAACCTGATGAAATGCGATCGCTTCAGCGGATTATTCGCCCTACAATCGGAATTATTACGAACATCCGTGGTGCTCATCAGGAAAACTTTGCTTCTCTGCAGGAGAAGTGTATGGAAAAACTGATGCTCTTTAAGGATTGCGACGTAATCATCTATGATGGCGATAATGAATTAATCGCAAACTGTGTGGCAAAATCGATGCTGACTGCACGTGAAATAGCCTGGAGCCGGAAAGATAGTGAACGCCCGCTTTACATCAGCAAGGTTCAGAAGAAGGCTGACCATACCATTATTTCTTATCGTTATCTTGGTCTTGAGAATACTTTCTGCATTCCTTTCATAGATGATGCATCAGTAGAGAATGTACTGCATTGTCTTGCTGCCTGTTTGTATCTGCTGGTTCCCGGTGAGGAAATTTCCGAACGAATGGTTCGCCTAGAACCTGTGGCTATGCGCCTGGAAGTGAAAGAAGGGAAACGTGGCTGTATATTAATAAACGACAGCTATAACAGCGATCTTGCCTCTCTTGACATTGCTCTCGATTTTATGACTCGCCGTTCTGATTATAAAGAACGTAAACATACATTGATCTTATCGGATATTCTCGAAACAGGTCAGACGCCTACTGCCCTTTATCGTAAAGTGGCACAGCTGATTGAAAAGCGTGGAATTACGAAAATCATCGGGGTAGGTCCTCATATCTCAGGAGCTGCATCACGATTCAATATGGAGAAGTACTTCTTCAATACTACTGCAGAGCTTTTAGCTTCGGATGCACTTAAGAATCTTCACGATGAGGTAATCCTTATCAAAGGCTCACGTTCTTTTGGCTTCGATCAAGTTACCGAGGCACTGGTACTGAAAGTCCACAAAACTACACTCGAAGTAAATCTTCGTGCAATGGTAGAGAATCTGAACTTCTATCGCTCTAAACTCCAACCCGAAACAAAAGTGGTTTGTATGGTGAAGGCATCTGCTTACGGTGCAGGTTCAGATGAAGTGGCAAAAACATTGCAGGAGCACCGTGCCGATTATCTTGCCGTAGCTGTTGCCGATGAAGGTGCAGAACTAAGAAAGGCAGGAGTAACTGCATCTATCATAATTATGGATCCGGAATTCTCGGCGTTCAAAACCATGTTCGACTATAAACTGGAGCCGGAAGTCTACAATTTCCAGCTGCTTGATGCTTTAATCCGTGCTGCCGAGAAAGAAGGAATCACCAATTTCCCGGTACATATTAAAGTCGATACCGGAATGCATCGTTTAGGCTTCTCAGCCAGTGATATGCCTAAGCTCATAGAGCGTCTGAAAAGTCAGAAGGCATTGATTCCACGTTCGGTATTCTCTCATTTTGTAGGTAGTGATTCTGCTGAGTTCGATGATTTCAGTCGTCAGCAGATCTCCTTATTCGACCATTTATCAACGATGTTGCAGGAGGAGTTTCCGCATCGCATCTTAAAACATATATGCAATACTGCCGGTATTTTGCGTTTCCCTGAGGCGCAATACGATATGGTACGTCTGGGTATCGGTTTGTATGGTGTCAATCCGGTTGATAATTCTTTGATTCATAATGTAAGTACACTGCGAAGTACCATTCTTCAGCTGCGCGAAGTGTCACAGGATGAAACAGTGGGTTATAGCCGTAAAGGACATCTTGAACGCCCGTCGCGTATTGCAGTTATCCCTATTGGTTATGCCGACGGACTGAACCGTCATTTGGGTAATGGCAAAGGTTATTGTATTGTAAATGAACAAAAAGCCCCTTATGTGGGTAATATCTGTATGGATGTCTGCATGATCGATGTTACAGGCATTGATTGCAGCGAAGGCGATGCTGTTACCATCTTTGGTGATGAATTGCCGCTAACTGTCCTTTCCGATGTGCTCGAAACGATACCTTACGAAATTCTGACAGGTATCTCATCACGTGTGAAGCGTGTCTATTATCAGGATTAAACGGAATTTTAATTATTAATTATATACTATATATTATGAATGTGCAATTATTATTAGGCTTTCTCCCAAGCGGATCAGAATGGATCATTATCGCTTTAATCTTCCTTCTGCTTTTTGGCGGTAAGAAAATTCCTGAACTGATGAAGGGTTTGGGTAAGGGAGTAAAAAGCTTTAAAGATGGTGTAAACGAAGCATCAGAAGAAATAAAGAAAGCAAAAGACGATCTTAATACTGACGATACAGAAAAGAAGTAACGGGGTGTTATGGCAGAAATGACTTTCTGGGATCACCTCGACGTACTTCGCCGATCGTTGTTCCGAATAATGGGTGTATGGCTTGCAGTAGCTATTATCTATTTCATAGCTATGCCCTATTTGTTTGAACATGTCATCATGGCTCCATGCCAGGATGATTTTGTTTTTTATGAACTTCTCCGTAAAATAGGTCATACCTTCAACTTGCAGGATGACTTCTTTACGCAGGAATTTCAGTTGTCTCTGATTAATATCAATCTGGCAGCACCGTTTCTTATTCATGTTTCTACGGCTTTCTGGATGTCTGTGGTGACTGCTACTCCTTATATCTTTTATGAAGTCTGGCGGTTTATCAAGCCTGCACTTTATCCAAAAGAGCGCGGAGGAGTAAAGAAAGCTTTACTGCTGGGTACGGTGATGTTTTTTGTAGGTGTCTTATTGGGCTATTTCATGGTCTATCCGCTCACTTTAAGGTTCTTGTCAACCTATCAGTTAAGTAGCCAGATAGAGAACGTGATATCGCTTAATTCGTACATAGACAACTTTATGATGCTGATTCTCTGTATGGGACTGGCATTCGAGCTTCCGTTAATCACATGGTTACTTTCTTTGTTAGGGCTGGTCAACAAATCGTTCCTGAAGAAATACCGTCGCCATGCCATTGTGATTATCGTGATTATAGCGGCTATTATTACTCCAACGGGCGATCCGTTTACGCTGGCAGTAGTAGCAATACCGCTTTATTTACTTTACGAAATGAGTATACCCATGATAAAAGAGGTAGAAAGAGAAAAGAGCTGAAAGGCTCTTTTTTTGTTTATATATGAAGATGAGATCAATAGTAATAATAATTGGTATAGAAGATATAATCTGTCAGGAAACAGAGAGCAATCACATAGTGTAGAGATTTTATAGTAACGATTGGACAGAAAGAATATAGATTTTATTTCATAGATACATTTGAGGATAAAGCTTATTCTAATTAAGCTATGCAGAGTTGAAAAGAGGGATAAAAACGAAGTGGCTATAAATAAAAAAGGGATGTCTCACGACATCCACAATTTTCTAACCTTAAATCTAAATCTCTATGAAAAAAACGTGATGCAAATATAGCACTTTCTTTCATATGTAGTTGTTAATAAATTGCATAAAAGAAAGAATAAACACTAACATCTGCAAAGATTCTGAAATAGATTCAAGAAAGAGTAAATTGTGGTAGTTTACCAATTCAAATTGGGAAGTAATAAAAAAGGGATGTCTCACGACATCCCAGTTTTTCTAACCTTAAATCTAAATCTCTATGAAAAAAACGTAGTGCAAATATAGGGGTTTCTTTCATATTCCGATGTTAACAAAACACATAAAAGAAAGAATAAAAACTAATGTCTGTAAAGGTTATAAAATCATGTCGCCTTTTCAATCTGTTTTATCAAATTTTGGTAAATCGGATTCATTTCAAGTATCTCTTTTACCCCTGTAATAAAGAGCTGTTTCCTTGCTCTGGTTAGCGCTACGTTCAGTTTCCGGTCGATAATCACACCTTCATCTTCGGTAATGTTCGGCAGATACTTCAACTGATGGGTAGTGTTTACGCTAAACGAGTAAATAATGACATCACGCTCACTTCCCTGATATCTTTCCACTGTATCAATTGCTATCTCCTGTAACTCCGGAATGTCAAGACGGGCTATCTCTTTACGGATTAAAGCTATCTGACTTCTGTAGGGAGTAATTATACCCAGTGTTTTGGTGATATCGAAGATTCCGGCTTTGCTTTCTCTTTCAAAAACTTCTTTTGCCAGCTTTGCCACTATACAGGCTTCATCGTGATTAATCTTAATTTGTCCTCCCATTGGCTCCGGTTTGGAAGGAATAAAGATGGTGCGTTCATACGTGCTTTCTGTCTCAGTCTGATGAGGTAAGCCCACCGTGTGCAGACGATTGTGATAAAAAGCTTCGTTGGCCAGTCGCGCAACTTCCGGATGCATACGTCCCTGCCGGCTCAGCATATCACAAAATGGATTCTCTTGTATCGATTCGGATTCATTTTCTTTCCGAAGCGTATTATACAATCGCTCAAACAACGAATCTTTCAGATTGAGCAGGCCAATCTCCTGTAATTCCGGTTCATAGATTTCCGATTTCTCTGCACTTTGCAGCACAACAGCCGGAAGTTGCTTATGGTCGCCAATCAGAATGAACTTCCCTATGGCATTTGCTCCCTGCGGCGTGCGGGCACAAAGAATACCGATAAGTTGCGGTTCAAGTATCTGAGTCGCTTCATCTACAATTGCCACATCAAAGCGTTTCAGTTTGAACAGTTCCGGTTTGCCTGAGATGGCTGCCACTGTACCTACAATTACGCGACACTTGCCAATCCGGTCTACTACATCCGCACGTTTATCGCAACTCTTCAGTACATTCTCTATCAGGTAAGGGCGATAAGCCGGTTCACAGGAAAGTTCACTACCAATACGAATGAAATCAATCTGCGGTTGAATAGAAGTCAGCATTTTGCAGATTTCATCTACTGCACGATTGGTGTATGATAAAAGCAGAATTTGTGCTTCAGGGTTGGCGTGAAAACTCTCCACCATCTGTCGCAATGCCCACGAAGTTTTCCCCGTTCCCGGCGGGCCAATCAGCAGGAAGTAATCTTTCGCTGCAAGTGCTTTCAGTGTTGCCCGGTCGAAATCATTTTTCGCCTCTTTTATCTTTTCAGAATACGATGCATCAATTTGTGGTGCACGTTTTGATAGTAACAAATCGCGCCGCTCCTTATTGGCTGTCATAAAATGATAGAGCCCTGTATACATATGTCTGAAAGTTGTATCCATACTGTCCCGTTCGATGGCATACAGACTCTTTTCAGGAATCACCGCCGTATTATGTTGCGTTGCTCTTAAGCGGACAGTCAGTTGCGTATCGGTAATTTCCTCGATATTTCCTTTGAACACCATTTTATTCGTAGCATTATCTTTCTTGCCATTGCGCTCATAAAGAACAATCGCATCCCCCTTGCGGAAATTTGGCAAACCTCTTTCATCCTCCACATTCGATGGGATATCGAATGTGATCTTTGCTTTGCTCGCCAGATTTGCTTCATTCTTACTGATGCTAAGATCATATAAAATTTCTCCGGCCTCATTCTTTTCTGTCAGCGTAGAATTCCATAAAGCTGAAGCACCACGGCGCGAATCATAATCCACATCACCCGATTTGCTGGTATACAACTCTTTGGTGATGAAATTATAAAGCATATAGAAATATGCCTTCTCTGTGGAGGATAAATTAACAAGAGCCTCTTTAAACTTATCAATCTCCGGTCGAAGATAGTTTTCCCAGAAGCGTCCTCTTATGTTTTTCTCGTTCAGCACATCCGCATCAATTGCCTTTAAACGTTCCTCGGTGTAATGAATGGAGTTGCGAAGCTGAATACCAAATTCTTCTGCCACAATACGATTTCGCAAATCGATGGTACGTTTCAGCATCGACCAGTTGGGGCGGGCAGGGTAGAGCAGCGGATAGCGTGTATAAAGCAGATAAGGCTTTACCTTCTGATGAGGCTGCTTCATCGAATAATGCAGCACAGCATGATAAAGCATCATCTGAATCATATTGTTTTCGCGCGGTACAATGTTGGGTTGCTGTGTAAACTCATCCGCTTTTCCCGATTTCATTTCGATGAACTTACTCATATCCTGCTGCATATAGTCCAGTCGTCCCTGTAAACCCAATGCTTCGCAGATATAAGATGGTTCTAACACAGCGGTCGTTTTATCGAAATCATATCCCGACTCCTTAAACTTCACATTCACCGTTTCTTTCAGACGATTAAAATGATTCTTGCAGGCATCTGCAAAATCGCGTGCTTTGCCCGGCTCTAACAATTCACTGCAGGCAGCCAGTTCAATGGGATATTGACGGAATGCTTTCTTCATGCACTCCATATAGTCGGGTTCGCTTTCGCTATAAATCCATTCATCCAGAAAGAGGTTGGCAATGTTCCCGATCAGTAGTGGCATTGCATTCTCAATCGGTTTCAGCCGTGCCAGAAGATAATTGGCCGGATGATGCCCATAATCCTTAAAACATTCCGCCAGCGAACTGATGTCTATCAGATAATCGGGCTCCAGTACAATGATTCCCGGGGTGAGTATTTGTGTATGCGGGTCAATCGATACATCCAGAAGATTCAGACGGCAATGCGGCCACAGCTGTTCGCAGGTTTCAGAAAAGAAGTCATTGATTTGCTCCACATTATATTTTACCCGTAATGCCTCTTCGCTCACACTGTCTACCGGAATGACGTAGAGATATTCATCATCGGCATACTCAAAACATACACGCATCTTCTCCACTTTTTCATGCGTGGGCGGAGTCAGCAGATAAGTATTATCCTTTTTAGGAAGAAGTTTGTAGAGTGATTCCGGTATATCTTCTTTCGAAATGCATTTCAGGAAAAAGGCCAGTGTTTTGGCATCGCGCAGCAACTTCTCCTTATCAGGTTCGGCGCGATGATTCAGTATATCGTTTGAAGTCAGTCTGAACGTATGCAGGCGGTTTTGTTCGGCGCGGCTCAGGTCGAGTCGCGAAGCTGCAAAACTGATACGTG
>CAMTOS010000016.1 GCA_947074195.1 uncultured Bacteroides sp. | reverse complement strand
TGCGAAGCCATCTTTATTTTGCCCAGGCGACTATCTGAGTCTTCGGCAAATTTCTGTGCGGCTTCTCTTGCACTCTGAGTAGCCTCTTTTATCATTTCGGGTTTAATCTTGTTCAGTCCTTCGAAAGTAAAGACGATGGCATTGCTGCCGTATTCGCTGAAAGAGATGGCTATACCCTCTTTGAGAAGCACCGAGGTATTGTTCATGGCCTCGAGTACCTGTTTTACATTGGTAGTTGTTACGCTTACAGTAGCCGTAATGTTATAGCGCGAACGTACATCGTTGGTGTTTACGTAGCGGTCGGCATAAAGGTCGATTACTTCGGGCAATGCCACAGAGATATCGCTTTCGGCAATTCCGTTGCTTTTCAGAAAGCTGATGATGCGCTGATTATTGGCTTCCATTGTGGCATAAAGTGTGGTCAGATCATTGCCTATAATCTTGTATTGCAAAGGCCATAACACGTGGTCGGCATCTACTGTGCGCTCGGAAAGTCCTTTCACCGTAACAATACGATCGCCTTCCTTGAAATCTTTTATACCGTTTTTAAGCAGCGCACCGAGGCACACAAAGCCAAGCGCCAGAATAAGAGAGGAAATCAGAGTAGTCCATTTGTTGTTCATAACCTTGTATTTTAATGTTCGTAATTTTATTTATAGATAAGCGTAGACAGATGTTCGGGGGCAAACATATCGTTGGCTACCTGCCATATTTCATCGGCGGTAACGGCATTGATACGGTCGCACACTTTCTGGCGGTTCTCGTATTTGTTGTAATGCAGAAATACCTTTGCCATACCCAGTGCGTTGTTTTCGAAATTATCCGATGCCACACTGATTTGTCCGATAAGCTGTTTCTGTACAGCATGCAGTTGGGAAGCCGTGAGCTTCTTATCGCAAAACGACTTCATTTCCTTGCGCACCAGTCTGAGACAGCGTTCAATGTCATGCGGATCGGTGCCGAAATAGATGGCAAATACGCCGGTATCGGTATAAGATGTCAGATTGGATTCTACGTTGTAGACCAGTCCGCGCTTTTCGCGCAATGAGACGTTGAGCTTACTGTTCATACCCGGTCCGCCCAGAACATTGTTCAGCAGATAAAGTGCCGTGCGCTTATCATCGTAAGCATTGTAGGCACGTGCACCGATCATGACATGGGCCTGATGTGTATCTTTAGAGATAACATCCTGGCGAGGAATATATAAAGGAGGAGCCACACGTTTGGGCATATCGCCCGGCATGGGCTGAATATGGGCAGTGAGCTTCTCCAGCTTCTTAACAAGTTTATCGAAATCGAGCTTTCCCTGGGCGAAGAAAACCATATTATCGGGATGATACAGCCGATGGGTAAACTTCAGAGCATCTGCCGAAGTGAAGTTTCGAAGCTGTTCGGGGATACCGAGGATGTTTCTTCCCAGCGGACTTCCCTTGAAAATCATGTCTTCAAAATCGTCGAAGATGAGCTCCGATGGCGTATCTTCATACGATTGTATCTCGTCGATAATGACCTCGATCTCTTTCTCGATTTCACGCTGTGGAAAGGTAGAATGAAAAACAATGTCGGTAAGCAACTCGGTGGCACGCTGCCAGTCGGACGAAAGGAAAGCCGAATAGACCACCATCTCCTCCTTGTTGGTGTAGGCGTTCAGATCGCCTCCCACTACCTCCATACGATTCAGAATGTGCCATGCCTTACGCTTTTCGGTGCCTTTAAAAAGCATGTGCTCCACAAAGTGTGCCATGCCCTGTTCGTTGTCGGCCTCATCGCGGGTACCTGCATTTACAGCATAACCGCAGTAAGCCACATCGGTAGGAAGCGGCTTGTAGATAATGCGAAGTCCGTTGGCAAGTGTATGTATAAGAGGTTCGTTGCTCTCTGTTTTCATGTTTATTTTCTTTGTTCCTGATTACAAATGTATCCATAGTTTTATAGATAGCCATCAATATTAACTATAAAAACTGTTTCAAGGGATAAATAAAGTCAGCTGTGCAGACAATAAGTATCTTTTATCAACGCCTCAGCAAACAATAGGCAACCCTTTTCAGGGGCACAAAAGCATCTATTTATTTTTATATTAGATACAAATTGACGTACTTTGCACCATTATTTTTAAGATGCAATGCATATGAAAAAGATTTGTGTGTTTTGTTCTGCATCAGAGGTGATTGATCCGTCGTATGCCGAAAGTGCCCGCGAAATTGGCCGCTGGATTGGCGAGAACAGGAATTGCCTGGTTTATGGCGGAGCAGCGCTGGGATTGATGGAGGAAGTAGCGAAAGCTGCCAAAGCATCGGGTGCAGAAGTTATCGGGGTGGTTCCCTCGAAGTTAGAGGAGAACGGAAAAGTGAGCAACCTGCTCGACATTACTATTCCTTCGGTGAACCTGAGCGACCGCAAAGATAAGATGGCCGAACTGGCCGACGTACTGATTGCATTGCCCGGAGGTGTGGGTACAATCGATGAGATTTTTCATGTGGTTGCTGCCGTTTCCATCGGTTACTATTCGAAGAAAATTATACTATATAACGTCAATGGTTTTTATGACACCTTGCTTAAATTCATCGAGGAGATGAATGATAAGGGATTTATGCGCCACCCTGTAAGCAAATATATTGCAGTGGCACGTACATTGACCGAACTAAACGAGATAGCTAATATATGATAGAATCTATTAAAGATCTGCTACGCAAAGAGGCAGAGGCGGTAGCCAATATTCCTATTACAGACGATTATGAGAAAGCGGTGGGACTGATTGTAGAACAAGTTCACCGTAAACGCGGTAAGCTGGTGACCAGTGGTATGGGTAAAGCCGGCCAGATTGCCATGAACATCGCGACAACGTTCTGCTCTACCGGTGTGCCATCGGTATTCCTGCATCCCAGTGAGGCGCAACATGGCGACCTGGGTATTCTTCAGGAGAACGATGTGTTGTTACTGATTTCTAACTCAGGAAAAACCCGCGAAATCGTGGAACTCATTAGTCTGGCACGCAACCTTGATCCGAATCTGAAGTTTATCGTGATTACCGGAAACCCCGAAAGTCCGCTGGCCAAGGCATCTGATGTTTGTCTGAGCACGGGTAAACCCGATGAGGTTTGTACGCTCGGTATGACCCCTACTACATCGACCACAGCAATGACTGTGATTGGCGATATCCTGGTGGTACAGACTATGACGGAGACGAAGTTTACTATTGAAGATTACTCTAAACGCCATCATGGTGGCTATTTGGGTGAAAAATCGCGCGAGCTATGCGAAAAGTAATTGGTATAGGCGAAACGATTCTCGATATTATCTTCGAGAACAACCAACCATCGACAGCCATTCCCGGCGGATCGGTTTTCAACGGAATCATTTCTATGGCGCGTTGTGGCGTGAACGTTTGCTTTATCAGCGAAACCGGTAATGACCATGTAGGAAATATCATTCTCGATTTCATGAAGCAGAATAATATTTCTACCGATCATGTAAATGTATTTCCCGACGGAAAATCGCCTGTATCGCTGGCGTTCCTGAACGACCGTAACGATGCGGAGTATATGTTCTATAAAGATTATCCCAAGCAAAGACTGGATGTGACGTTGCCCGCCATTGAGGAAGACGATATCGTGATTTTCGGCTCTTACTACGCCCTTAATCCGGTGTTGCGCGATAAGATGGTCGATCTGCTCGAAGAAGCGCGCAGAAAGAAAGCTATCATCTACTACGACCCTAACTTCAGAAGCTCGCACAAAAGCGAAGTGATGCGCCTTACGGCTAACATCATCGAGAATTTTGAATATGCCACACTGGTGCGCGGTTCGCAGGACGATTTCATCAATATGTATGGCATGGAAGACAGCGAGAAGATTTACAAGGATAAGATTAAATTCTACTGCAGCAATTTTATCTATACTTCGGGTGAATCGGATGTAACGCTGCACACTAAAACCATCAATAAGCAATATCATACGCCGCAGGTGGAAACCACAAGTACGGTAGGTGCAGGCGATAACTTCAATGCAGGCATCATCTTCGGTCTGCTGAAAAACAGAGTGCGATTTGACGATATAGATACGCTGGATGAAGCTGCGTGGGACAAGATTATTCAGAGTGGAATGGAATTTGCCACAGAGGCCTGCAAAAGCCTGAATAACTATGTATCTGCAGAGTTTGCCGAAAGAATGAAAAGCGAATAAGTTTAGCGCAGGCTAAACCCCTTATAAAACCAAAACCGCAGCCGGATTTACTCAGGTTGCGGTTCTTTTTTTGTCCATTTCCCGGCGAGCGCTACTCAGCTTGCTGAGCATAGCTTCTCAGCGTGCCGGGAAGCGCTTGCCAGCATGCTGAGAAGCTATGGCTGACAAAGCGAGTATTCACCACCAGATAACAGGCTGTATATCAATATAATGACGAGTAGATATATAAAAAAACCTGTACTAATCTCATTCCTTACATTCGGTTGAACTAAAGAAACGAGATCGTACAGGGACCTACCAGTCATTTATGTTTAGAAAACTCATTAACAGCCGGAATGAAGAGACTATTTTCCAGATGCCACAAATATTGTAATTGCAAAACGTTCGCACAAATATAATAATATCTCCGTATTATTGTAACCATCAAAGTAGCTTTTTTGTTCGCTCCATTCAGAAAAACAGATCAAAATAGTCAAATAAAAAGCCCCAAAAACGAAGAAAAGCAGAAAACCACTTCCTAAAAAGGAGGATTTCCTGCTTCGCAATTATAGATCTATTGAAACACTATTTTTTTCTTGGCTTACGCTTTGCCCAACCTTCTTCCGAGAAATCGGGTTCAGAACCTTTAAATAATTTCTGCCAGTCTTCGCGTGTACCGCGTGCTTTAGAATAGCCACGTTCTTCACGACTTGGCTTTGCCGGTTTGCTGTCACGATCTTTGCGGTCACCACGATCATTACGATCATTGTTACGGTCGCCACGGCCTCTTGCCTGACGATCGCCACCGCCGCGGTTACCACCGCCCGAGCGTCCGTCTCTGCGGAAACCACCGTTTCCACGGCCTCTTCCACCTTCTTTCGGGGCACCTTCGCCATCAGCATCAGCAACTTCAACCACAACCTTACGGCCTTTCCAGTCTACGCGCTTCAATGCTTTCACCACGTTGTCAGCTTCTTTCTCATCTACTTCAAAGAAAGAGAAATTCTTCATCAGGTCGATACGACCCAGTTCGATACGACCACGGGTATTATTGTTAAGCATAGTAATCAGTTCGGCTGGATAGAAACCGTCCATCTTACCTAAGTTGATGAACAGACGGGTAAATCCATCGGCAGCTTTACGGCTACCACCGGTTCTGCGTTCTTTGCCACCTTGTTCGGCACCGGTTACAGCAGAGATATCTGCTTTACCGCGATAGTATTCTTCGAAACGGTTGAATTCGTGAGATACCATGCGCTTAATCAAATCTTCCTTGCTCAGCCATTCCAGCTTGCGGTAGATTTCGGGCATGTATTCGTTGATCTCTTCATCGTTTACTTTTACTTTTTCCAGTTCATCGATTACCTTGTAAAGCTGCTTTTCACAGATTTCCTTGGCAGTTGGAAGTTCACCAACGATGAATTTAGTATTGATGATACGTTCGATTTCGCGCATCTTACCTTTTTCGCGAAGGTTAAGAATAGCGATAGCTGTACCTGTTTTACCGGCACGACCTGTACGACCGCTACGGTGTGTGTAGCTTTCAGTATCGTCTGGCAAACCATAGTTGATTACGTGCGTCAAATCATCTACGTCGATACCACGTGCAGCCACATCGGTAGCTACCAGTAGTTGCAGATTGTGGTTACGGAATTTTGACATCACAGCATCACGCTGAGCCTGCGAAAGTTCACCGTGCAGTGAATCGGCGCTATAGCCTTCCTGCATCAGTTTATCGGCAATTTCCTGAGTTTCCTTACGGGTACGGCAGAAAATGATACCGTAGATCTGTGGATAGAAATCGACAATACGCTTCAGCGCTTCGAATTTATCTTTTGCATGAACCATATAGGCCACATGCTTCACATTGTTGTTTCCTTCGTTCTTACGTCCGATGGTAATCTCTTTCGCATCGCGAAGATAATTCTTCGAAATACGCGCGATTTCAGGGCTCATTGTAGCCGAGAAAAGCAGTGTGTTACGCTCTTGTGGTACATCGGCAAGAATAGCGTTGATGCTGTCGGTGAAACCCATGTTCAGCATTTCATCAGCCTCATCGAGCACTACATTGTGTACAGTCGAAAGCGATACGGTTTTGCGCTCCATCAGGTCGAGCAAACGTCCGGGTGTAGCCACGATGATGTGCACACCACGTTTCAGGCTACGGATCTGGCTGTCGATAGACGAACCACCGTAAACCGGAAGTACTTTTAAACCGTCGATGTATTTAGAGTAATCGTGCAAGTCACCTGCAATCTGCAGACAAAGCTCGCGTGTTGGACATAAAATCAGTGATTGGGGCACACGTTTAGTGACGTCAATCTTTTGTATAAGGGGTAAACCGAATGCGGCTGTTTTACCGGTTCCGGTCTGCGCAAGGGCCACAACGTCATTGTTTTCGCCTAATAGATAAGGAATCACTTCCTGTTGTACCGGCATGGGATTCTCATATCCCATTTCTTCAATTGCCCGGCGTATCTCTGGTGAAACGCCAAGTTCCTCAAATGTCTTCATTAACTTTTTGTATATCTTTATGTATAAACTCTGGTAAACACTCTGTTTACCGTGACATAAGGATGTTAGCGTCCCGACTTTTCTTTCAGAAAAAATTCTGTAGTTAAAAAGAAGCTTATAGCTTTTCTGTTACGACAACCTTCCGGTTGCCTTTCGTTCCTCATTTCTCCGTCAACCCGAAGTATACAGAACGCGTTATCCTTAAAAAACAATTCGCAAAGATAGATATTAAAAGCTTCTCTCTGCTACAAATCCCATATTATTCGAGTAGTATGGACTGTAGTTTCTTTTGATCTTCTTTGCTTAATCCCAATCCTTCCTGCAGGTAGGTGGGTACATCGCCATAGTTACGTCTGATTTCACTCTTTGCGGCATTCAGAAAATTCTCTTTCGCCATAAAAACTGCCGTAATGCCTTCCTGAGATTTCACCGGTAGTTTATATCCGTAACTCGACGCACGTGGTATATTAAAATAAGTATTGGTCAGTAAATAGTCATTCATTACCACATCATCGCTTACTCCGAGTGCGTAAAGAACCAGTGCAGATGCGACTCCGGCACGGCCTTTGCCCCATGAGCACGAAATTACCATAGGGTAGTTATCTTTATCGAGCATCAATTTGAAAAGCTGACTGTACGACGGATACCATTGTCCGACCAGCTCACGATTGAGTCGTTCCATTATATTGTTCACGGTATCACCAATGATGACTCCGTGCTGAATGCCCTGAAGTACCTGCGTCAGCTCTTCGAGCGGAATAGGAATGCTGACTACATTGATGGCATCAGTCACACTTCGGGTTGTATGCTGTTCGCTTGTACCACGAAGATCGACGATGGTCTTGATTCCCATGTTCTTAAACTCACGCTTTGCAGATGCCGTCAGCGTATCGATTTCGCCCGAGCGATAAAGCTTTCCCCAGGCCACATTCTTTTTATCGGTCATAGAGCGGTATCCGCCCAGATCGCGAAAATTCTGAATGCCCGATATATTGATATTACGCGTGGCAGTGTTCAGACGGTACTTATTGTCGAACACCAGACGGTAATAATATCTTTTGGTAGGATTGTCGGTAATGATGGTAAGGCGGCCTTCTGAAATTGGCGCAACAGCAACCGGGTTTACTTCACGAATGAATTCAGGGTCTGTAGAAGCGTAAACTTTCACATTGCCATGCATGACAGGCGAAGTTTCCCACTTTAAGATTGCATTGCCTACACTGTTCTCCTCGCATACCACAAATATGGAGGGCGGTGTCTTCGAACAAGAGAAGAACAACATTGAAACAAAAAATCCACTAATCAGACTTTTAATCATATAAACAGTATAACCTTATTTGATGCAAAGATACGAATAAAGCAAACTGTTTAATTTAACTCTTTGTGTTTATTAGTCAAACTATAGTTCATTTAACAGTGCTTCAGTTTAATAGTTGCTATTTACAAGAAAAAAAGGTCATAAAGAAACAAATAAGCAACTAATTTATCATTTCTTTAAAAATTGTAATAAAAAACACATCAGCAGATTTCAATCCGTAGGTAATTAGTTATATTTGCAATAGTACCTAACCTGATAACTACGTCGGGAAAACAGACGAATAGACCAATGAACCATGCATAAATTTAACGGCTTCTTATACGGATTACTCTCATCAGCTTCCTTCGGTTTAATACCTCTATTTGCCATTCCGGTAATGGCGGCAGGAATGGGCTTCGAATCTGTGCTAATGTATCGCTTTCTGTTTGCCGCCATAATGCTGGCCGGTATATTACTCATCAACAAAGAGTCGTTCCGCATAACACGTTCCGATATAGGTCCGCTTCTTCTGCTGGCTGTCTTCTATTCGCTTTCGGCACTCCTGTTGTTCTGGGGGTATAAACTAATGCCAAGCGGAGTGGCTACGACCATTCACTTCATGTATCCGGTAGCAACGACCATCATCATGATGGTATTCTTCCATGAAAAGCGGTCGTTATGGCGCATCATAGCCATAGCACTGGCCATCATGGGCGTTTATTGTCTTTCGGACAGTGATGATAGTGGAAGTATTTCGGGGGCAGGGATTATTATTGTGCTACTTTCAGCCGTAGCTTATGCCCTCTATCTGGTCGCTATCGATAAGTTCAAAATCGGAAAGATGAAAGGGATGAAGCTAACGTTCTACGTCTTTCTGTTTGGTGCCTGCCTGTTGCTGCTGTTATCTCTCTTTACAGGGGATGTACAGCCTATCACTACTCCACGCATGGCAGGAAACTTATTGATGCTTGCACTAATTCCTACCATCATATCCAATCTGGCACTGGTGCAGGCCATTAAAGCTATCGGTTCCACGCTGACTTCCATTCTTGGCGCTATGGAACCGCTGACAGCCATCTGTGTCGGCATCGCCGTATTTCATGAGTCACTTACCTACGGAATTGGTATAGGTGTAGCGCTCATTATCGCGGCAGTTACTGTAATTATACTTAAGCGATAGGCATACAGTTATCATTTGTTGCCCTACTCGCGGATATCAAGCTCCTGAATGATGTGAGTGGACTTGCCAAACTTCTCAATAACGAAAAGAATATAGCGTATATCAACTCCGATACAACGTTGCAGGTTGGGTTCGAAAGCAATGTCACCGCTCATTGCCTCCCAGTTGCCATCGAATGCAAGACCGATAAGTTCGGCATCACCATTGAACATGGCACTTCCTGAGTTACCACCTGTAATATCGTTATTAGAGATGAAGTTGACTTTCAGTTCTCCTTTTTTATCGGCATAACGGCCAAAATCACCATCGCTGAAGAGTTCGAGCAGACGTGGGCTTACTTCGAAGTCAGGATCGCCGGCATGGTCGCGCATCTTCTCGAAAATACCCATCGGTGTGGTATAATAATTGAAATACGCCCCGTCAGAAGGAGAATAACCCTGAATCGTACCGAAACTTAGTCGCAGTGTAGAGTTAGCATCGGGATAAAATTGCTTATCATCGTTCATTCTGCGTACAGCGGCATTAAGCAGTCGTTCATCACGCTGGATATTATCTGAAGCTTCCTGCATTTCGCCATTCAGCATAAAGTAGGTCG
Source organism: uncultured Bacteroides sp. (assembly GCA_947074195.1). GTDB lineage: Bacteria > Bacteroidota > Bacteroidia > Bacteroidales > Bacteroidaceae > Bacteroides. The sequence continues at coordinate 32,264 of CAMTOS010000016.1, read as the reverse complement.
ACAGCAAATCGAATGTCAGCGATACGGCAGGGTCATCGAAGATGTTGTATGTAGAGTCCTGCTGCATAATCATATGCAAACCATCTATAGAAGTCAGCTTTGAATGGGCATAAAGCGAATCTACATAAGCACGGATATCGTTGTTATAGTTCAGACTGATAGAATCGTAAATAGCAGGTATAGCGCTCTCGGATACATAGTCAGGATAGACTTCCAGCAGACTGGCCAGGACTTCTTTGTCTACGTTGGGGTCGAAGTGCTCATAGCCGGTAACGATTTCGTGCAGTGTACTCATCAGTTGCTTTTCATCACCTTCAGTATCAAGGTTCATAATCATCAGGGCAAACTTCACGAGGTCGGTGCTATTCAGGAAAGTCTCGGCAAAATAAGCCATATCATGGTTGTTTTGCCTGCGATCTTTATAGTTTAATTCCAGCGAACTGAGCAAGTGCAGCAAGTTCTTTCTCTCTGCCGGTGTATCCTGAATCCATCGCAATAATGTAGATTCCAACAGCTTTTTCTTCTCGATAACTTTCAGCTCTTTTATCGCTTTATTCGTACCGATACTGTTTTTCCAGTAGTTCGAGCTTTCATCATAAGTCGATGCATATTTGATGCGGATGCTGTCGCTTTCGTTCATCAGCTTCTTCCAGATTTCCTGTTTGATGCCGCGAATGTCGATCATGGCCTGATTCATCCCATTCATCATCTCTTCGATTCCGAAGGAAGAAAGGAAACGGTCAGTTTCTCCGGGATAGCCAAGCGTCATGCAGAAGGAGCCTTCATTGTAGCCTGCAAGAGATATCGGGGCCACATAATCGGGACGATATGGCACATTGTCGGGAGAGTAGTCTGCAGGCATATTATCGGCACCGGCATAGATACGGAAGACACAGAAATCGCCGGTATGACGAGGCCACATCCAGTTATCGGTATCCCAACCGAACTTGCCTATCGATGAAGGCGGAGCAAATACCAGACGTACATCGGTGTAGTCGCGATAGATGGAGAGCCAGAACTCATTGCCGCCATAGTAAGAGTCGACTACACCAACCAGTGTTGGGTCTTTCTCACTGACTTCATCGGCGATGGCTTGCATAGTCATATTAATCATCAGGCTGCGCTCACCTTCGGTCATATCTTTTTTAACGGCTTTCAACACACGCTTGGTCACGTCTTTAGTCTCGAGCAGAAAGCGTACGAAGAGTTCATGATTGGGAAGTTCATCGGCTTGAGTGGGGGCAGAAAATCCGTATTTCAGATAGTCGTGGTCTACTGTAGAATGTTGCTGTACGGAGCGTAATCCGCAGTGGTGATTGGTGAGTACTAAGCCTTCTTTCGATACAACTACGCCCGAACAGAAGCCTCCGAAGCTGACTACCGCACTGGTGAGCGAAGGGTGTTTCGGGTTGTAGACTTTATCGAACGGTACTTCGAGCCCCATTTCCTTCATGGTAGCCCGAAGATTCTTGTCTACACGTCCAAGGAGCCACATTCCTTCATCCGCGCGGAGCATTGAGGTTGATAAAAGTAAGAATATAAGGATATAATATTTAGGTTTCATGGCAATACTTTTGTTGCTTTAGTTTATTAAAATAAGGTTATTCTACGACTACTTTTACCTGCTCTATGCTAAGGCGAGCCTGAAGCCATTTCTGTATTTTATCGATTTCATGGTGCCCCGGTTTCTTCTTGAAACTCATCACGGCAATGGCTACTGTATCGGTTTTCATGGAGTCGATCTGCACTTCGAAAAGGCGCGACATAGCCACGGATGATACATCGGGATATAAGGCTTTCATTTCGGGAACGATGGTGGCGGTCAGCTCGTCGTAGCGTTCGTATCGCAATAACTGTGCCTGCAGCTGATCGATCTTCTCTTGTTGTTCTTTCAGGCGTTGCTCACTGTTTTTGTAGAAGTCTTCCATAATCATGGCACGAACCGTTGATACGTCCATTTCTTTATTGTTCATCCCCTGCATCACCGTGAGTTTCGCATCTTTCAGTTTATATTTCGCCATCTTTTCCTGAGCGGCTTCTATCTGTTCCTGAGTAACTTCCGGACCGATCAGTGCCACACGAATCTCTTTCTTGTCTCTGTCGATTTTCTTATTGATGACTTGTGTATTATCGAAGCTCAACTCATCGGCAATAAAGCGATTGGCTGATGATTCGAAAAAGGCGCCGCGTATCATATCGATAGTAAGATAAAGCGATGGGCACATAGTAAGTATAGCAATGATAATGATGTAAGTACGCACCCGTTTCTCACGTTGTTTATCGACAAATTCCTTGCGCTTGAAATGAAGTACACGCACACCAAGAAAAGTGGCCAGACTGATGAATACAGAGTTGATAAAGTATAGATAAAAGGCGCCAAGGAAGTATACCAGATTGCCAGATGCAAGGCCATAACCTGCCGTACAAAGTGGTGGCATCAGGGCTGTAGCGATGGCCACACCGGGAATTACATTCCCTTTTTCGGTAGTCGATAGTGCGGTGATACCTGCCAGACCGCCGAGGAGTGCGATGAATACATCGTAAATAGATGGCGATGTACGGGCCAGCAGCTCTGATTGTGCTTCGGCAATGGGAGTGAATAGAAAGTAGATGGTCGAGGTGAGTACACAGAAACCGGTGGTGATGAAGTAACTCTTCAGGGAGCGTTTCATCAGTTCGAAATCGTTGAGACCGACAGAAAGCCCTACCCCCATAATTGGTCCCATCAACGGGGAGATTAACATGGCACCGATGATAACGGCAGTGGAGTTTACGTTCAGTCCGAACGAAGCCATAAAGACAGCAAAGATAAGAATCCAGAGGTTTGCCCCCTTGAACTCTACTCCTTTACGAATTGAGTCGACGGTTTGCAACTCATTATCCTTGTCTTTTCTCAGGTCCAGGTATTCGCGGACAAAAGCTCTTACCGCGTGTACATTTCTTTTATCTAACTTCATAGTTGTTTACTTCTTAATAAAACGGTTAACAATAGGTATCTGTTTCAAAGGAAGATCGTGTTTTATAATATATCCAACAAAAAATAACAATAATAGGGTTCTTATTAGCATGGTGAGCCATAAATTGCCATAATCTATAACATAACCCACAAGAAATAAAGTGATTGTAAGCGCAGTGTATTTTCCGATGGAAGTCATGTCGTATTTAATAGGATATTTCTTTTGCCCTACAAAATAAGAGAGCAGCATGGCAATGGCGTATCCGGTAAATCCGGCCCAGGCGCAGGCCATATAACCATAGATGGGTATCAGGAAGATGTTCATCAAAATAACTATGGTACAGGCGGTCAGCGAGAAGTAAGCTCCCCAGCGGGTATCATCGGTCAACTTGTACCAGAACGACAGGTTGAAGTAGATGCCCATAAAGATTTCGGCCACCATCACGATAGGTACCACTTTTAGTCCGGCCCAATAACCACTACCGATAAGGAATTTCAGGAAATCGAGGTAATACATCACGGCAAGGAAAGCCAGCAGCGCAAAGATGATGAAGAACTTCATGGCTTGTGCATACATCTGGCGGTTGTCTTTCTCCTGACTTTTGCCAAACACAAAGGGCTCATAGGCAAATCGGAAGGCTTGAGTAAACATCGCCATAATCATAGCTATCTTGCTGGTGGCTCCGTAGATACCAAGTTGCACATCGGCTTCTGCTTTATCGGGATAGACGAATGGAAAGATGATCTTATCGCCTACCTGATTGATGATGCCTGCAACGCCCAGCACAATGATAGGTGCCGAATAACGAAGCATTCGATGCGCCAGCGCTTTGTCCCACACATAAGTAAAGCCGCGGAACTGCGGAATAAGACACAGCGTGACAACCGAAGTACATATCAGATTGATGAAGAAAGCCGCGCCTACATTCTGTCCTTTCAGTACAACGAAATAAACAATGTTCAGCACGATGCTGACAATAATGAAGAGCATCTTCAGCGAGGCAAAGCGGATGGCTTTCTTCTGATAACGCAAATAGGCAAACGGAATACTCTGTATGGCATCCATAGCGATGATGATAAGCATCATGCCCAGATACCAGGGATTGGCACCATAACCCATCACTCCGGCTATGGGGTGAAGAAAGATCAGACAGATGGTCAGAAACGAAAGCGAGATGCCCGAGACGGTGAGCAGTGTCGTGGCATAAACGCGTTTGGGGTCTTCTTCCTGTTTGTTGGCAAAGCGGAAGAACCCGGTTTCCATACCGCAGGTAAGCAATACCAAAAGCAGTGCGGTGATGGAGTAAAGGTTGGTAATCACACCGTAGCCACCCGATGTTGCGGGCAGCGACAGTGTGTATATAGGTACTAAAAGATAGTTCAGAAAACGGCCGACAATACTACTCACGCCATAAATGGCAGTGTCTTTTACCAGCGATTTAAGTTCAGCCATAGCTTGTTGTTAAAGGTGTTGTTTTAAAATAGCGTTTGCTGTGTATCCAGACGTTTGCGGCCCAGATGTTGGTATGCCAGCTCAGTGACTTCTCTACCACGGGGTGTTCGTTTCAGGAATCCTTCTTTAATCAGGAAAGGTTCGTACACCTCCTCAATGGTTCCGGGGTCTTCGCCCAGCGCGGTGGCAATGGTCGTCAGCCCCACGGGTCCGCCCTTGAACTTATCGATCATGGTGAGCAATATCTTATTGTCTATCTCATCCAGCCCATAACGGTCTATGTTGAGCGCTTCCAGAGAATAGGTGGCTATCTCGGTATCGATCACTCCGGTGCCCTTTACCTGAGCAAAGTCACGCACACGGCGCAGCAGAGCATTGGCGATACGTGGGGTTCCACGACTGCGTGAAGAAATTTCGCCGGCAGCGGGGATGGAGCAAGGTACATCGAGAATGGCGGCTGAACGACGAATGATGCGACTCAGAATCTCGTCATCGTAATACTCTAAATGGAGGTTGATGCCGAAACGGGCACGAAGTGGTGCGGTGAGCAATCCGCTTCGGGTTGTGGCTCCCACCAGGGTAAACGGGTTGAGGTCGATCTGAATACTGCGGGCCGATGGTCCTTTATCGATCATGATATCGATGCGGTAATCTTCCATGGCCGAATAGAGATACTCTTCGACTACGGGCGAAAGACGGTGAATCTCGTCTATAAAAAGCACATCGTTTGGTTCCAGGCTGGTAAGAATACCTGCCAGGTCGCCCGGTTTATCGAGCACCGGACCCGAGGTGATTTTAAAACCTACGCCGAGTTCGTTGGCAATAATGTTAGACAAAGTTGTCTTTCCCAATCCAGGGGGGCCGTGAAGCAGCACATGGTCCAGTGCTTCGCTGCGCATGCGTGCAGCCATCACGAAGATACGCAGATTCTCCACCACTTTATCCTGACCACTGAAGTCATCGAAAGAGAGCGGGCGAAGTGCGTTTTCAAAGTCACGCTCGCGGTTGTTTATCTGTTGGTTTCGTATATCGAATTCTTCTTCCATTCTTTGCAAATATGAGATTAAACTGACAATTTATTTCATCAGTTTATATGTCTTACAGAAAAGAGCATACAAAGATAAAGATTATTTCTCCTTTTATCTATTCTCTTTTCCAATTCTCTTTTCCATATATTGTTTTAATCTGTTTTTTGGAAAAGATATATTACCCTAATTATCAATTAACTAAGTCGTTTACTTTATATATTTTTCTTTTCCATCTATTCAGGTTTTATCTCATTTTGGAAAAGAGAAATAATAAAAGAATTAAATTAGTTTATATTTGGTCCATCGATTTTCGCCAATTGAACAGACGACGCCTTCTTCAATTAGCAATCGAATCTGATTCCAAATCTTTTTATATGGTATCTCTTTTCCAATTCTCTGATGTATTTCGCTAAGAGTTGCTTCCTTATATATTTTCAGATCTTCGCGTATCAATTCCTTTATTCGATAATTCTCTATTCTCTTTAAAGATGTCTTTCCTTTATAGTTACTTCCCTTTAAATATTCGGGATTAACCCGATATTCTTTAGCTTTAGATTTACTATTATTAGAAACTATTATACCATATTCCAGTAATTTGAAAAGCCATGAATTTAAATCATTAGAACTGTCCAGACCAAGAAAATTAATTAATCCATTTGCCGATATACTTTCATTCTGAGCAATTATTCCCAAACATATTTTTTGTTTTTGTTTTAAAACAAATCGCTGACTTACATGCTCTATCAGTTTTATCGACTCAAGATTTGCAATTCGCCTTTCTACTATAACCTTTACATAATCTTCACCTTCATAGACTTTAGGAGCTGGTTTACCGGTTGATAATAATTCTTCATATAAAGTATCGTAACCGGATCCTTCGCGTTCCATCAGATGAAGTACATAAAACAAGTTGGCCATATGATCATTGCGTTTTATGGTTTTATGTAATATATTTTGTGGTGTCACACCAAATGGTAAGGGACCCGGACTAACAACTTCTATAAAATGAGGATGTATATTTATAAAGATATCTCCCTTTATATGATAAGATTTATGAACCAATGCATTTGCTATTAATTCTCTGATAACTCTTTCTGAATATGCCATGATATTACGACGATACATTCCATCATTAATCTCATGACTTTCCTGCCATTCAGGAATTCGCTTCCAAATATCATCAATTAATTCTTGTGGATTCATGGAATAATCATCCCAAACCCATTTATTAACCTTCTCTCCTAAATCATCATATTTAATACACTGTATTATTGGAGTATTTTGAATACGTCCTCGTTGAGTTTGCTTACCTATAAAAAGAACACCAAGATTCGTTAATAAACCACTTTCAGGATCTGTAAGATAAAAATAATCGAGTATTTCTTTAATTTCTTTTTCTCTGATAAATGAGGAAGTCCTGTCAGATCTATGAATATTTTGTATTAACTGCTTTAATTTTAGTGAATCAGCATCAATATAATTGATAGTACTAAGCATGTTTTCCCAACATATGTTTCCTCTCTCAGAAAAAAGACGAGAAATATCTTCAGGAGAAACAGGCATACTTTTATCACCAAATCGTTGATATATTTTCCCTGTAATAGTGGCAGAAATTAAATTGGAACTTCGCTTTATTATTAATCTTAGGAATTGTCCACCATTTTGAGCAATCATCCTCTCTGCTTTAATATAAACATTCTGAGTCAAACCCTTAATTCGATTCTCCAATATAACATCCAGATCATCAGGAATTTTTTGTCCTTCTTTGGGTAATTCATCATCATCTTCGATTCCAAAATCAATAATACCACCTTCAGCATTACTAAATGCTACACAGTCTTTAGCAATTTCTTTAAAATCGGGATTCTTTCCTAAAATGGATCGTATAGATTTTTTATCGTACAGAGAATTTTCTTTCATAGATACAGTGCTTTATAATATATAATTTTTAAAAGCAGAAATTCAATAATAACAAAGATAAAGATATTTTTTGTAGACCTTATCACAGCACAGATATAATTAGCCGTTAATTGATTTATAGCAAGCCGGAGGGCGCTTGCCAGGGCAATAAAGGAGGGTTTGTCAGGAAGCTATGGCTGAGTTGCCGGCAAGCGCTTGCCAGCCTGCCGGCGATAGCTTGCCAACGAGCTGAGAAGCGCTTGCTGAAAAACAGGATATCAGATGCGTGTTCCGCTTACCTTTATCACGGTTGCGGCAGGGTGCATATTGAGCTGATTTATTTGGAAAGAGGTGGTTTTATTTTCGGCGTTTTGCACGATTTCAACGGGCTGTCCGCTTTCTAAAAGTGTGGCATTTACTGCACCATCAAACAAGCAGGGTATCTCGATAATGCCCGATTCAGGTTTATCGTAAACCAGCAGGAAGAGTTCGTTGTCGCCTTTGCGGGTAACGCGCCCCCACTCTAATTCTACATCGAACGGATTGGCACGGGTTTCATAAATGGCTTCGTTATTGATGTTCATCCATGCACCGATTTCTTTGAATAACCGGAGAGTTTCTTCCGGAATAGAGCCATCGGGTTCGGGACCGATATTCAAAAGAAAATTGCCGCCACGACTTACGGTATCGATTAACTCGTGGATCAATATCACAGATGATTTCCACTGCTGATTCAATGCCGAATACCCCCACGTACCGTTCAGGGTTTGACACGCCTCCCAATCACCATCGATACCGGTAGCAGGCACGTGTTGTTCGGCTGTGGAGTAGTCGCCTTTCCAGGTGGGCGTTACTTTTATACCGCCTTCGCTCAGGTGATTGTCTGAATGATAAAGTCGATTGTTTTGCACGATGCGCGGATTTATATCGAACATGGTTCGCATCAGGCGTGTGGCACCCCATGCTGCATCGCCCTGAAAATTGGGCTGACTAAAATCCCACCAGATAAGATCGGACGGATAGTTAGACATCAATTCCTCGAAAACATGATGCAGATAGTCTTTATACTTTTCATGATTTCCGAACTGACGCTTCCCTGCCTTTTCAGCTTCATAGTTTCCTTTAGGATAGGCAACACCCGATCCGGTCGGATCATAATCGGGGTGGTTCCAGTCGAGCAGCGATACATAATAGCCTATCTTCATATCGTGTTGCCGGCAGGCTTGCGCAAATTCTTTGGTGATATCGATTCCTTTCAGATTGACTGAATTGAAATCGCTGTATTGTGTATCAAACAGGTTGAACCCTTCGTGATGGCGAGTGGTGAGTACGGCGTATTTGCATCCGGCTTCACTGGCCAGCTTCACCCACTCTTCTGCCTTTCCCGATTTCGGATTGAACAGTGGCATCGATTCGCGGACATAGGTATCTTCATCAAGGCCGGCAATCATCTGGATCCATTCCACACAGCCTTCGTATTGCTGACCTAAAACTTCGCCTCCCAGACCTGAGTATAATCCGTAATGAATAAACATGCCGAATTTGCCATCGCGCCACCATTGCATTCGGGCATCGCGTTCTTCTTTGGTTTCGGGTGGTGCACCTTCATAACCCAGCGGAGCTTTCTCGGCATGATCTGTTAAATGAAAAGCATCGGTAAACTTTTTAAAGGCCGCTCCGTTTTCGCCGCCCGATAAAACTCCACTCATGGCCAGTCGCTTTGCAGCTTCTCGCATCTCAGCCTGTAAAGCCAGTGACTTCTGATAATCGGCAAAAAGTGCTTCGGGACAGGTTTCGGGAGTCAAAAGGAGTATTTCCTTGATTTTTGGATTATTTTCATTTTTTAGACGAATTTCATTGAGTTGGGAAATAGAGGTTCCCAGATTATCTAAGTTGCTGATATTTAATATATTCACCGCCGCAACATAAACAGTATTTAACTTTCTGAAGCCGTTAGAATCGGGCGAGGTAAATGCAGTGGTCAAAAAAGCCAGTAAAATCAGCGTAAAACTGGTCTGGAGGTGTGTTTTAAGTTTCATAGCACAAAGTGTTAATGATAAAATGTGTAGTATTCTATTTTGGTTTGAGGGATTAATCCTTCTTCATATAATAACGTCTTTCATCTTCATCAAATTTCTCGATAGAATAACGAAGCATGGTTCGAGGCATCACCTTATGATGTTTATCGAGAAACTGGCACAGTAAATCTTTCTGACGTTTACCCATCTCCCGAAGCATCCAGCCCGTAGCCTTGCGCATTAAGTCGTGCGGATGGTGCAACAGAAGCTCGGCAAGCGATAGGATATCGATGAAGTCATCATTTTTTATCAGAGTATAAGTGGCAACTACCGCAATGCGCTGATCCCAGAGTAGCGGACTTTCGGCCAGACGGTATAAATCGTTGCGTGGCTTGTCGAGCAGATATCCTCCGACAATGGTCGGTGCCGACAGATCCACCAGGTCCCAGTTGTTCACCCGCGCAGTTTGCGAAAGATAGAAATCATAGATCTTCTTTCGTTCCGCCTCCCCACTCTTTTTGAATCGTTCCACCAAAATGAGCAAAGCGCAAAGCCGGCATTCATGCCACGGACTCTGAAGCAACTCTTTCACCACCTCGAAATCTGCATCCTTATATTTCTTCGCCACAATTCGGGTATTGGGCACAACAACGCCAAGAAAGCGGTCGCCTTCGCCATATTCACCTTCACCCGTTTTAAAAAAGCGCGGCAAATACTCCCGTTTCACCGGATCAATATAAGTTTCTAATTCTCGCTGAATTTCTGCGGCCGTTGCATTCATAATGATTAGTCTATTGGTTTAGGGCGAAAATACAGAAAATATCTCCACGGTTTACAAACTTATCTCTATTTTTGTCCATAATACATTAGAAACATGGTTTTAAATTACATTTGGATAGGCTTCTTTGTGGTGGCCTTTATCGTTGCACTCGGGCAATTAATCTTTACGGGAAACACGGATATCTTTACCGAACTGATTCAGGCTACGTTCGATTCATCGAAAACTGCATTCGAAATATCATTGGGACTAACCGGGGTGCTGGCGCTCTGGCTGGGCATCATGAAGATTGGCGAACAAAGCGGATTGATCAATACACTGTCACGCTGGCTGAGTCCGCTGTTCTGCAAACTCTTTCCCGACATACCTAAAGGACACCCGGTAATGGGTTCTATCTTTATGAATATGTCGGCCAATATGCTGGGACTCGACAATGCCGCTACACCCATGGGACTAAAGGCGATGAAGGAGCTGCAGGAGTTGAATCCAAAGAAAGATACAGCCAGTAATCCCATGATTATGTTTCTGGTGATTAACACTTCGGGACTGATTCTGATACCTATATCTATTATGGTTTACCGTGCGCAATTAGGTGCCGCACAACCAACCGACATCTTTATCCCTATCTTGCTGAGTACATTTATCTCAACAATCGTAGGCGTATTGACTGTAAGTATATCGCAACGCATCAACTTAATTAATAAACCTATCCTGATATTAGTAGCCGTGCTCAGCTTATTCTTTGGCGGATTAATGTGGTTGTTCGCCGTAGTTTCGCGTGAAGAGATGGGTGTCTACTCTACCCTTATTGCCAACCTGATTCTGTTTGGCGTAATGATTCTCTTCATCATGACCGGCGTTCGCAAAAAGATAAATGTTTATGACGCATTTGTGGAGGGAGCAAAAGAAGGCTTCACTACAGCGGTAAGAATCATACCTTATCTGGTCGCATTTCTTGTGGGTATTGCGGTGTTTCGCGTATCGGGAGCCATGGGCTTTCTGGTGGACGGCATCGGTTATATCATCGGTTCACTGGGCATCGATACCGGATTTGTGGGAGCATTGCCAACTGCCTTTATGAAGTCACTAAGCGGTAGCGGTGCCAACGGATTAATGATTGATGCAATGAACCAACACGGACCAGATTCGTTTATTGGAAGAGTGAGTTGCGTGGTGCGTGGTGCGTCGGATACGACATTCTATATTCTGGCGGTGTACTTCGGCAGTGTTGGAATTACCAAAACACGCAACGCTGTGACCTGCGGTCTGATTGCCGACTTCTCGGGAATTATTGCCGCCATCTTCATGAGTTATATTTTCTTCTACTAAAAAACTATCAACAAAAACCCATATCAATATGGCTATTACTTATCATACTGAGGATGTGAAAATGCCTCAGATAAAAAAGAGAGAAACAAGCGAGTGGATTAAAGCGGTGGCTGCCACTTATAATAAACTGGTGGGCGATGTGGCCTACATTTTCTGCTCGGACGAGAAGATTCTGGAAGTGAACAAACAGTATCTTCAACATGATTATTATACCGATATCATCACGTTTGACTATACCGTAGGCGATCGCATTTCGGGCGATTTGTTTATCAGTCTGGATACCGTAAAAACCAATGCCGAACAGTTTGCCGACAGCTATGAAGAAGAGTTGAACCGTACCATCATTCACGGAATTCTTCACCTTTGCGGAATAAATGATAAAGGTCCGGGAGAGCGTGAAATCATGGAAAAAGCAGAAGATAGTGCACTGGCACTGCTGAATCAGAAATAAAAGCGGAGACCACCATTAACATCGATTCTATTTAAACGAGTCAACGAGTAGTTCTTTGTATTATGGTCATCTTTCTCTTTAAAGAAACCTGTAACCGTATTTGCGGAAACAGCGATACCAAGGAATCGGGTAAGCATATACTCGATTCCTAATTGTATATTGACACCTGGTCCTTTGCGCGAGAGGTAATAATCATCGTGCAGAAAATAACCACCACCAATACCGGCTTTCATTAACCAATGGTTGCGGCGCTCCCAGTAACCTATCTGCGCCGCAAGATAAGTTTGCTTTATATTTAAATCTTTCTCATCACTTTTAAACTGATTGCCCATAAGTCCGAGAGACCAACCGCTTCGCCACACATATTCGTAAGATGCATCCCAGTTTATCCCGCCGTGTCCTCTAATCTTCTCCCCTTTGAGTCCTCTATAATTATCGTTTACAATCCATCCATACCCAATATTGGCAGAGATAATATGACGAGGCGGAATCCGCTTGCGCCTTACATCTCTGATGATTGATTGATTGAGCGCGACAAATTCATCGGAGATCAATGAATCTCCATGAAGTGTATTGTTCATATAAAGTATAAGTCCGGAGATCTGATGACAGGAACTTCCCAGAATAGATGGCTTCTTATGATTCACGATATAGAGCGCATTTCCTCCCGCTTTAGATGTAGCTTCTTTTGCAAGATATAATACACGATCATAACCGCAATGAATAGTCAGCCCTTTGTCAAGGATTGAAACATTGCCTATTGTCTCTGCGTTTGCAGGCACAGGATCATCTTCTTCGTAAACCACAACAGAGGCCGGATCTGTGAAAGATGGATAGGGAACGGGGACGTTTGTTACTATTTTCGGTGAGCACGATGCGAGGAGAAATAGCAAAAGTGTAGTTTGTAGTGTTGTGAAAAGTTTCATAGAGTTAATTGTTTGTCTAAAAAGATTGTATGCTGTTAACAAAGATAGCTTAAAGGATATAAAAACCAAACAGTTATAATTCTTTTTCGTAAATTTGCCTTGTTAAAAAACTGATGGATTAAACGAATGGATTTTAAATACGATGTAATTGTAATTGGTGCCGGACATGCAGGCTGTGAAGCGGCAGCGGCAGCAGCAAAACTGGGTTCTAAGACGTGTCTGATTACGATGGATATGAACAAGATCGGACAAATGAGTTGCAACCCTGCAGTTGGTGGTATCGCCAAAGGCCAGATAGTGCGCGAGATTGATGCACTTGGTGGTATGATGGGACTTATTACCGATCAGACTGCGATTCAGTTCCGCATACTAAACCGCTCGAAAGGACCGGCGATGTGGAGCCCTCGTGCACAGTGCGACCGAAATAAATTCAGCTGGGCATGGCGTGAGGAATTAGAGAACACACCCAACCTGCACATCTGGCAGGATACCGTAAAGGAATTAATTGTAGAGAATGGTGAAGTAACCGGGCTTGTCACGATGTGGGATGTCACCTTCCACGCAAAGTGTGTAGTGCTGACTGTCGGTACATTCCTTAACGGCTTAATGCACGTAGGTAAAACCATGCTTCCCGGCGGACGTATGGCCGAACCGGCATCGTATCATCTGACAGAATCGATCACCCGTCATGGCATTACCCATGACCGAATGAAAACCGGTACACCGGTACGCATCGATGGCCGCAGCATCCATTACGACCTGATGGAGACACAGGATGGTGAGAACGACTTCCATAAGTTCTCTTATATGGATACTAACGTGCGCCATCTGAAACAGCTCCAGTGCTGGACGGCTTATACCAATCCCGAAACGCACAATATTTTGCGAGACGGACTGAACGACTCCCCACTCTACAACGGACAGATTCAGAGCATCGGTCCACGTTATTGCCCAAGCATCGAGACCAAGATCGTAACCTTTCCGGATAAAGAACAGCATCAGCTATTCCTTGAACCGGAAGGTGAAACCACACAGGAATTATACCTGAATGGATTCTCTTCTTCGCTTCCAATGGATATTCAGATTCGTGCATTGCAGTCTATCCCCGCTTTTAAAGATATGGTGATTTATCGCCCCGGCTATGCCATCGAATATGACTTCTTCGACCCTACACAGTTGAAGCATTCTTTAGAGTCTAAGAAGATAAAGAATCTGTTCTTCGCAGGACAGATCAATGGCACAACAGGCTATGAAGAAGCAGGTGGCCAGGGACTGATTGCCGGCATCAATGCGCACATCAATTGCCACGGTGGAGAACCATTCGTACTGGGCAGAGACGAGGCCTATATCGGCGTACTTATCGATGACCTTGTTACCAAAGGAGTGGACGAACCTTACCGTATGTTTACCTCTCGTGCAGAGTATCGCATCTTACTAAGAATGGACGACGCTGACATGAGACTTACAGAAAAGGGACGTGAGTTAGGATTGGTAAATGAGGAGCGTTACGAGCTATTGAAAAGCAAACGTGAAGCCATCAATAGCATCATCGAATTTGCCCGCAATTACTCTATCAAACCAGCCTTGATTAATGATGCCTTAGAAGCATTGGGAACGACTCCACTTCGCCAGGGATGCAAGCTGATTGAAGTCATCAATCGTCCGCAAATCACCCTTGATAATATCGCCGAACATGTACCGGCATTCCAGCGCGAACTGGACAAAATCACGGAGCGAAAAGAAGAGATTATAGAGGCCGCCGAGATCTTGATTAAATACGAAGGATACATCCACCGCGAGCGTATCATTGCCGACAAACTGGCGCGTCTTGAAGCCATCAAAATTAAGGGCAGATTCGACTACGCTTCCCTTCAATCACTCTCGACAGAAGCCCGTCAGAAGCTCGCAAAGATTGACCCTGAAACCATAGCACAGGCAAGCCGCATACCAGGTGTTTCACCAAGCGACATCAATGTACTGCTGGTGCTGTCAGGAAGATAAAGCGGCGTGTGTTTCACGTGAAACAAATTATTTAAATGAACTACATAAATCAATGAGTATGAGCAGAGAAATGCTAATAGAAAAGATTAGAAAAGTACCCAATTTTCCTATCGAAGGGATATTATTCTACGATGTAACAACCCTGTTCAAAGATGCCAAGGCATTGCAGCAGTTATCAGACGATCTGTATGAAATGTACAAGGGAAAAGGAATCACAAAAGTAGTAGGTATTGAGTCACGCGGATTCATCATGGGACCTATCCTTGCTACTCGCCTGGATGCCGGTTTTATTCCTATCCGCAAGCCGGGTAAATTGCCTGCAGAAACTATCGAGCAAAGCTACGATAAAGAGTACGGACAGGACACGATTCAGATCCACAAAGATGCCCTTGACGAGAACGATATCATCGTACTGCATGACGACCTTTTAGCTACCGGCGGAACCATGGAAGCAGCCTGCGAACTGGTGAAGAAAATGAAGCCTAAAAAGGTATATGTAAACTTCCTGATTGAGCTAGCCGAGCTAAACGGCAGAGCACTCTTTGGTGACGATGTTGAAGTTGAAGCTTTGATTACAGTATAACATAAAAAGGCTTCGGCTTTTGAATCTATTTATTGGAATTATGGAAGATGCAATCCGCAAACAGGATATGGATTATTTGAAAGGTATCGTTAGAAACTTACCTGACAAACCCGGCGTTTATCAATACCTCAATGCAGAGGGAACAGTGATTTATGTCGGCAAAGCCAAGAATCTGAAGAAACGGGTTGCATCTTACTTTAACAAGAAACACGAACCAGGAAAGACGCGTGTTCTTGTGAGCAAGATCATCGATATTCGATACATTGTAGTTAGCACAGAAGAGGATGCATTATTGCTTGAAAATAATCTGATCAAGAAGTATAAGCCTCGCTATAATGTATTACTGAAAGATGATAAAACCTACCCTTCCATCTGCATCCCTAATGAATACTTTCCACGTATTCTGAAGACACGCAAGATCATCAAGAATGGCTCTACTTATTTCGGTCCTTACAGTCATCTTCCTTCCATGTATGGCGTACTAAATCTAATAAGCCAGCTTTATCCTCTACGTACTTGCAAGCATCACCTGTCGCCGGAGAATATCCGTGAAGGTAAATTTAAACTCTGCCTGGATTATCACATAAAGAAATGCGCCGGCCCATGTATTGGATTACAATCACAGGATGAATATCTGGAGAATATCGCGCAGATTAAAGAAATTCTGAAAGGTAATACAAAAGAAGTCAGCCGCCTTCTGCTTAAGAAGATGGAAGACCTGGCAGCAGATATGCGTTTCGAAGAGGCGCAAAAGGTGAAAGAAAAGTATATGCTTATAGAGAATTATCGTTCCAAATCGGAAGTGGTTAGCACAATCTTTCACAATGTGGATGTCTTCTCTATTGAAGAAGATGAAGGAGCCGCGTTTATTAATTATCTGCATATTGCCAACGGCGCCATCAATCAAGCTTTCACTTTTGAATACAAGAAGCGAATGGATGAAACCAAAGAAGATTTGCTGGCCCTTGGTATCGTTGAAATGCGAGAACGATACAAGAGCGATTCACGCGAAATTATCATCCCGTTTGAACTCGGCCTGGAGCTAAAAGATATCACTTTCACAATTCCACAAAAGGGTGATAAGAAGAAGCTACTCGACCTCTCAAGACTAAACGTGAAGCAGTATAAGGCCGACCGGATGAAGCAGACAGAAAAGTTAAACCCTGAACAACGCACCGTTCGTCTTCTGAAAGAAATTCAGCAGGAATTGCACTTAGACCGTATTCCGCACCAGATCGAATGTTTCGATAACTCAAACATCTCGGGCAGCGATGCTGTGGCCGCTTGCGTCGTTTTCAAAC
Source organism: uncultured Bacteroides sp. (assembly GCA_947074195.1). Taxonomy (GTDB): domain Bacteria; phylum Bacteroidota; class Bacteroidia; order Bacteroidales; family Bacteroidaceae; genus Bacteroides. Next base: position 15,541 of record CAMTOS010000016.1, on the reverse strand, counting down.
AAGGGAAACCATCGAAGAAGGATTATCGTAAATACAATATTAAAACCGTTGAAGGACCCGATGATTATGCTTCGATGAAAGAAGTCGTATTAAGGCGATATAAGCGCGCATTAGAGGAAGAATCTCCTCTACCCGACCTGATACTTACCGATGGCGGAAAAGGGCAAATGGGCGTCGTAAAAGAGGCGTTGGACGAGCTTGGCATATCTATTCCGATAGGCGGTCTTGCTAAAGACAGAAAGCACAAGACGAATGAGTTGCTTTATGGCTTCCCCCCACAAACCATCGGACTGAAGCAGGGTTCACCATTGTTTCGCTTATTAGAGCAAATACAGAACGAAGTCCACCGGTTTGCTATTACATTTCACAGGGATAAACGCAGTAAACGTCAGACAGAATCTGCACTTGATAAGATAAAAGGCATTGGCGAGAAAACAAAAACATTACTTTTGCAAGAGTTTAAAAGCGTGAAGCGTATTAAAGAAGCTCCGATTGAGGCTTTGATCGAGAAGATTGGTGCTGCTAAAGCGAAGATTATAAAAGAGGGACTGAATACTGACGGAAGCGCAAATTCAGCAGATTAATCAAACAATAACGTATATATAGTATGAGAATAGTTATTCAGCGTGTAAGCGAAGCATCAGTAACTATCGATGGGGTGTGCAAATCTGCCATCGGATGGGGCTTGCTTGTATTGGTTGGTATCGAATGCGATGATAGCAAAGAAGATATAGACTGGCTTTGCAAGAAAATTACCCAACTGCGCATTTTCGATGATGAGAATGGCGTCATGAATCGTTCCGTGATGGATATTAACGGAGAGATTCTGGTAATAAGTCAGTTTACACTGCATGCTTCTACGAAGAAGGGAAACCGCCCTTCTTATATCAAAGCTGCAAAACCTGAATTATCGATCCCTTTATACGAACAATTTTGCAAGGAACTGAGTTGTTCTTTAGGTAAAGAAGTAGGCACCGGTATATTTGGCGCAGATATGAAAGTCCGATTACTAAACGATGGACCGGTAACTATTTTAATGGATACTAAAAACAAAGAGTGATGACGATTGAGGAACTTCAGCAAAAGGTAGATCACTGGATTAAAACCTACGGAGTGCGTTACTTCAGCGAGCTAACCAACATGGCAATACTTACTGAGGAGGTAGGTGAACTGGCCCGGTGTATGGCACGCAAATACGGTGACCAATCGTTTAAGGCCGGTGAGAAAGAAAATATGGCCGATGAAATGGCCGATATACTATGGGTACTCACCTGCCTGGCCAACCAAACCGGCGTAGATTTAACGGAGGCCATGAGCCGGAATATTGAAAAGAAAACCAACAGAGATAAAAATAGACATATAAATAATCCCAAATTAAAACCCTAAAAGTATGGAAGAGAATAAATACGAAGCAGCATTGGCGAAGTATAACACCAATCTTGATGATGCTGAAATCCAGCGTCTGGTAGAAGAACTTATGGAAGAAAAAGTTCCTCAAAACAATACATTGGAAGCAAAGAAGCTGATGTTTAACTGCATCGACCTGACTACGCTTAACGTTAAAGACAACGATCAAAGCGTAATGAAGTTCACACAGCGGGTAAATGACTTCGAAAATGCTTACCCTGATCTTCCTAATGTTGCAGCAATTTGTGTATATCCTAATTTTGCAGAAGTAGTGAAAGATACTTTGGAAGTAGAAAATGTTGGTATTGCATGTGTGGCAGCCTGCTTCCCTACTTCGCAATCGTTCATCGAAGTTAAGATTGCCGAAACAGCTCTTGCCGTTGCCGATGGTGCAACAGAAATCGATATTGTCATCTCTATAGGTAAGTTCCTTGCCGGCGATTATCAGACAATGTGTGAGGAAATTCAGGAGTTAAAAGACGCTTGCCACGACGCACATCTGAAGGTTATTCTTGAAACCGGAGCACTTAAGACTGCAAGCAATATCAAAAAAGCTTCTATTCTTTCGATGTACTCGGGCGCTGATTTCATTAAGACTTCTACCGGTAAATTCGAACTTGCCGCTACTCCTGAAGCAGCTTACGTAATGTGCCAGGCCATCAAAGAATACTACGATAAGACAGGTATTAAGATTGGCTTTAAACCTGCTGGTGGTATCAGCACTGTACAAGATGCGTTGGTATATTACACAATTGTAAAAGAATTGTTGGGCGAAGAATGGTTAAACAACAAATTGTTCCGCCTTGGTACAAGCCGCATGGCTAATCTTTTGCTTTCTGATATCTTAGGAGAGCATGTCGATTTCTTCTAATCAAAAAGAGATTTCGTTATACTAAAAATGGGTTATCCGTTCGTTCGGATAACCCATTTTCTTTATGCAGGTTTGTTTATTTTGCACGAGCAATAACGAAATCTATATAGACTTGCAACGATTTCCTTACTTCGTTATCCGGAAAAGATAACAGGATATCAAGAGCTTTCTGCTTGTACTGATCCATCACAGCTTCGGCGTATTCAATACCTCCGGCGTCTTTGACAAAAGATACCAACTCCGCTATCTCTTCTTCGCTTGCATCCAGATTTTTTACCTTCGTTGCTAAAGTGGTGATACGTCCGTCAGGCTTATTGTTTAATACATATAAAGCAGGCAGCGTGAGCTTTCCCTCTTTCATGTCATTACCGGTTGGTTTTCCTATTTCTTTACTTTCAGAATAATCAAAGATATCATCTTTTATCTGGAAACAGATGCCTATGTATTCACCAAACAGACGCAGCTTTTCCACCATTTCATCACTCGCATGCACGGACAAAGCACCCGCTTTTGTACAGGCTGCAAACAGAACGGCTGTCTTTTTGCGAATCACTTCAAAGTAAACCAATTCAGAGAATCCGGTGTTAGATATATTGGCAAGCTGCAATATTTCACCGTCAGATAATTCTTGTCCGAGGGTGGCTATTACATCGATGATATGATAATTCTTGGTAAGTCCTGAATGTTTCAGACTGGTTGCTAAAAGAAAATCTCCAACAAGAACAGCTACTTTATTGTTGAAGAGTGCATTGACTGATAACTGTCCGCGACGTTCTGTACTTTCATCAATGATGTCATCATGAACCAGGCTTGCGGTGTGAAGAAACTCCAGAGAAGCAGCGGCATGGAGGGCCTCGTCATTAACGCTTCCAAGTAATCGTGCTGTAAGAAATACCAGTATTGGCCGCATCATTTTGCCGTTCTTCTTCATGATATGCGCCAGGGCACTGTTCAGCAGCTCATTGTTACTATCCAACGAACGATTGAAAAGATCTCTGAATTTGTCGAGTTCGGTTAATACAGGGGATGATATAAGCGTTAAGCTATCCATAAAAATACTATTTTACTACAAAAGTAATAATAAAACCATAAGGAGCTATTTTTTTCGTAATTTTACCCTTAAAAATAAACAGAAAGACCTACAAAGATGGATAATAGTGATAAATTATTTCTTTTAGACGCTTACGCCCTTATCTACCGGGCATATTATGCGTTCATCAAGAACCCCCGTGTCAATTCCAAAGGACTAAACACCTCGGCCATTCTGGGCTTTGTCAATACGCTCGAGGACGTATTAAAGAAAGAAAATCCTACACATATAGGCATTGCATTCGATCCTGCCGGACCAACTTTCCGCCACGAGCTTTTCGAAGAATATAAAGCGCAGCGCGAGGCTACTCCGGAAGATATTAAACGCGCTGTACCTATTATTAAAGAGATTATATCCGCTTATCATATCCCTATATTAGAGGTTTCTGGTTTCGAAGCCGATGATGTGATCGGCACACTGGCGACTCAGGCCGATAAACAAGGCATCACTACCTATATGATGACACCTGATAAGGATTATGGCCAGCTGGTTACAGAGCGTATTTTTATGTATCGCCCAAAATACGGCGATAAGGAATTCGAGAAGATGGGGCCGAAAGAGATTATTACTAAGTATGGCATCCAACGACCTGAGCAGATAATTGATCTGCTGGGACTCATGGGCGATGCTTCTGATAATATACCCGGTTGCCCCGGAGTTGGAGAGAAGACTGCACAGAAGCTGATTGCCGAATTTGGTAGCATCGAGAATCTGTTGCAACACACCGACCAACTAAAAGGCGCCTTGAAGACGAAAGTGGAAACCAATAAAGAGAAGATTGAGTTTTCGAGATTCCTTGCCACCATTAAGACCGACGTACCAATTACGCTCGACATGAATAGTCTGGTAAGAGAAACTCCCGACATTGCAAAACTCCGCACCATTTTCGAAGAACTGGAGTTTCGCACGCTCATCGATCGTCTTTTTAAGAAATCTGCCACTTCCCCACTCGCTTCAGCTCAGCCATCGCTCTTTGATGAAAAACCGATGCCGGTCATGGGCGATTTGTTCGCAGAAATTCCGACCGACGGGCAAGCTGATGAAAATAAATCGATTCTGAGAAGCTTAGAAAACACCACTGTTGACTATCAACTGGCTGATAATAAGGAAAAAAGAGCTGAAATTATTCAAAAACTCTTGACAGCGAAAATTTTTGCTCTGGATACTGAAACCACCGGACTGGAACCCATGAACTCCGAATTGGTGGGAATGAGCTTTAGTTTGGCAAAAAACGAGGCTTTTTATGTGCCGGTACCCGAAAATCGTGAAGAAGCTATGAAAATTGTAGCCGAATTCCGCGAAGCTTTGCAAAACGAAAATTCACTGAAAGTAGGACAAAACATAAAATACGATCTGATTGTCCTTGCCAATTATGGAGTCGAAGTTAAAGGCCCGATGTTCGATACGATGATTGCACACTACGTACTTCAGCCTGAACAAAGACACGGCATGGATTATCTTGCCGAAGTTTTCCTGAACTACTGTCCTATTCCGATAGAAGACCTGATCGGTCCTCGCGGGAAAAATCAGAAGAGTATGCGTAGCTTGCCGGCAGAGAGAGTCTATAAGTATGCTTGCGAAGATGCAGACATTACACTACAATTAAAAGAGGTGCTGGAACAGAAACTCATCGAGGGAAAAGCCGAGCAACTCTTCTACGAAATTGAGATGCCACTAGTTCCGGTTTTGGTAGAGATGGAACGAAACGGCGTACGCATCGACAGCGGCGCATTGAAAATAGCCTCCGAACACTTCACCGCCAAACTAAAAAATCTTGAACATGAGATCTGGACATTGGCAGGAGAAGAGTTTAATGTCGGTTCACCAAAGCGTGTGGGCGAAATCCTTTTCGAAAAGCTGAAAGTAACTGATAAGGCGAAAAAAACCAAGACAGGACAATACACCACTTCCGAAGAGGTAATGGAAGGCCTGCGCCATACACACCCTATTGTTGAAAAGATTCTGGAATATCGCGGTCTTAAGAAGTTGTTAGGTACATATATAGATGCATTGCCCGAACTGGTCAACCCACGTACTGGCTATATCCATACTTCGTTTAATCAGACTTCAACAGCCACAGGACGTTTAAGTTCAAGCAATCCTAACCTGCAAAACATTCCAATTCGCGACGATAACGGGAAAGAAATCCGCAAAGCCTTTATTCCTGACGAAGGTTGTCTCTTTTTCTCTGCCGATTATTCGCAGATAGAATTGCGTATCATGGCACATCTCAGTGGCGATGAAAATATGATCGAAGCCTTTAACAGCGGGCACGATATCCATGCAGCCACGGCAGCAAAGATTTATAAAGTGCCAATCAGTGAAGTAACTTCAGATATGCGTCGCAAGGCCAAAACAGCCAATTTCGGTATCATTTATGGTATATCGGTGTTTGGACTGGCCGAACGCCTTAACATCGAAAGAAAGGAAGCAAAGGAGCTAATAGAAGGATATTTCGAAACATATCCCGGTGTGAAACGCTATATGGATAATTGCATTAAGGAAGCGCGAGAAGCTGGCTACGTGGAAACCATCTTCCACCGCAAACGCTATCTGGCCGATATCAATTCGAGAAATTCTGTGGTGCGTGGTTATGCAGAGCGAAATGCCATCAATGCACCTATCCAGGGTAGTGCTGCCGATATTATTAAAGTAGCGATGATACGCATTTTCCATCGACTGAAAAACGAAGGAATGCATAGCAAAATGATATTGCAGGTACATGATGAATTGAACTTCAGCGTGCCTCAAAACGAGCAATTGTTTTTGCAAAGTCTTGTAATCGAGGAGATGGAACATGCTTATAAGATGATGGTACCGCTGCTGGCCGATTATGGATGGGGTAAAAACTGGCTCGAAGCGCACTAATTTAACACAAAAGCAAAAAATTGAATCAAACTGACGTAAAGCGAATCACTTTATATTTAAAAGTTTTTCTGTACATTTTTATTATCATTATCAGATAATTCCCTTAAAATATCACTCCGTAAAAACACTTTGTTTTTACGGAGTTTTTTTATTCATTTACTGAATTAAAACAGACATATATATTTATATATTCAACGATTATTGACCAATTTAATAACAATCCGTTATCCATAACAGTTAATTAACATTCAGATTAAAACTATTGTAAATCCTGCACTGACAAGCTATTTGCAGCTTGTTGGCAAGCTATTCCCGGCAAGCTGTAGATAGCTACCTGGTAAGCTGAGGAGCTATCATCAGGAAAGGGGAAAAGAAGAGTTAGAAAGGTTTTAAAATAACAAGTAAAAAGTGTGATTTAAGGATTAATATTTATGCAATTATTATTACTATAGACCATAAATATAATATGAAGAAAATAAGATATAGTAAAACATTCGATTGTTAAACATTGTTATACAGATAGAAATTTAATACATTTTTTTGCTTTAATTTTATTTATTTCTGTTCTTTTGCATTAAACATGTATATAGATTTAATAAACAACCAAAAGTAACCTTAAAAAAGATATCTGCTTTTATTTTTCGTGAAAACATAATTTACAGTTGACATTATCTTATTTTTATAAGATATAGCTTACACTTTTGATATTTAAAAATTACATATATTATCGAGAGTTTTAACTAAATTATTAACCATGTTTTGATTGCAAATGCAAATTGAATCAGTAAAGAAAAAAACGATGAGAAAAAAGATTACGTGTTTTCGTGGTCTAAGCGTTAAGTCTCTTAGACTTTTCTTTATCTTGACGGCGTTACTTATGAGTATCTCAGGTAGTGCGCAAGATATCGGAGTTCTTAAAACAAGCAAAACTGCCCAAACACCCAAAAAATTTGCGGCAAAAGATGCTCAGTTGAAATCGGTTATAGACAAAGACCACATTTCGACTGAGGCTCAGTTGGTTGTAAAGGATGGTGATGTTCCTTCAGGAATGGCACGCATCACACTTACAGCCGGTGATGTATGGGGCGATGGCTCTGGTTATCAGCTTCTTATGGGCACAGGATTGATTCCAACAATTATTCCTGAAACAGGCCCTCTAACTTCTACTTGTCCAGCTCCGGCCGGTTTGTACGACAATTTTACTTATAAAATTCCTACAAATGCCGATGGTGACTGTGGTACAACCAACATTATTCTTGATAGTAGCGAAACTATCGACATTCCTGCTGGTTTCTATGATTATTGCGTAGCCAATCCAACTCCAGGTGACAGAATCTGGATTGCAAGCGAAGGTCGTGCGCAGAATTTCGAATTTAAAGAAGGTATTGCTTATACTTTCACAGTAAGTCGTAATGGCAATAATGATATTGTTATTCTTAGTTACGATGATCCTGATGTAGAAATTCCAGATTATTTAAGCTATTGTACAGAAAGTATTGATGATGGTGTAGGTACTAATGGTGCAAACACTTTCAGCGCAGCTATTACTTTCCCTGCAGGTTCACTCACAGCTTATGCAGGTACAACTATTCACTCTATCAAGGTGGGTATTCCTGAAACACTTACAGCAACAATATCTGATATGTCTGTATGGATCAGAAATACAATCACAGGTGAAAATCTGGTAAGCAAATCTGCTACATTCGTTATTGGATGGAATGTGATCGAACTTGACGAAGAATTCACTATCACAGGTGATGATGCAATCGCTATTGGTTATACATTGACTACTACAGGAGGTTTCCCATTGGGTATTTCTACAAATGCACAGAATGCTGCAAATGGTGGTCATATTGCTATTGGCGATTCATGGACTTCTCTTTCTGCTAACAACCTTTCAGGTAACCTTTGTATTGTAGGTCTTGTAAACCTAAGTGTTGAGCCAACAGAAAGACCTGGTAAAGTTACAAATCTATCAGTTGTTCCTGGTGCAATGGGTGCTTTAACTGCTGACATCAGCTTCAAAGCTCCAACACAGACAGCTTCTAAAGATCCTCTTGCAACAATTACTAAAATTGATCTTTTCAGAGGTACAGAACTTATCAAGACTTTTGATGCTCCTGCAGTAGGTGCTGAATTGTCTTATACAGATAATCTTGCCGCAAATGGTACATACATTTATTCTGTTATAGCAACTAACGATGCAGGTGAAAGTCCAAAAGTTTCTGCATCTACTTATGTTGGTCTTGATATTCCAAAAGCACCAACAAGTGCAAAAGTTGTAAAAGACGGTGTTAACGGTTTAATTACATGGGTTGCTCCAACAGCCGGTGTTAATGGTGGTTATTTTGCACCTGAAACATTGACATACAAAATTATCCGTGTAACTGACGATGTAGTTATCGCTGAAAATGCAACTGGTACATCATTTACAGATACTAACATACCTGCTCCTGGTAAATATCAGTACAGCATTGTTGCTATTAATGCAGCCGGTACAAGTACTGTTGCTCTTACTGACCTTGTAGTTCTTGGTGATTTCGAAATCGGTGTTCCATATTATATGGGCTTCACTGACGAAGAAATGTATGAAACATGGACAATTATCGATGATAACGAAGATGGTAAAACATGGGCAAGAGTTGCTTCAACTCACTGCATGCGTTATACATATCACGCACAGAATCCAGCTGATGATTATCTGATCTCTCCAAAAATTCCATTGGTAGCAGGTAAAGCTTATCAGGTAAGTTTCGACACACGTGCACAATCTACATCATTCCCTGAAAAAATGGAATTGTACTTAGGTACTGACCCAGACGTAGAGTCTATCGAACAGGAACTTTGGGCAGGTGATGTAAATTACACAACTTACCAAAACATCAAAGTGGGCTTAAGCGTTCCTGAAGATGGTGAATATGTATTTATGTTCAGAGCTACAAGTGATAAAGACAAGTTCTATCTATTTATGGATGAATTCAAAGTAGAAGAAGCTTGTTATTTAACTGGTGTTATTACTGATGGCGGTAGCCCTGTAGAAGGTGTATCGGTTACTATCGAAGGTAGCGAAGCAACAGCTGTATCAGCTGCTGATGGTAGCTATTCAGTAGCTTTAACTCCTGGTACTTATACAGTTAAAACATCTAAGTTAGGTTACAAAGATTCAGAAAATGTAGTTACATTAACTGAAGCTGGTGGTGCTCTTGATATCGCTTTAGAGGCTTATCCTAAATATAGCATCAGCGGTACAGTACTTGCTTCTGATACTCAGGCAGGACTTGAAGGCGCAAAAATAACACTTAAGGGTTATGCAAATTATGAAGCTATTGCAGCAGCAGACGGTACATTTACTCTTGCTGATGTATATGGTGAACATGCTTACATCTTCTCTATCACTGCATCTGGTTACACAGCTTTCACTGAAGAGATTGAAGTAGAAGATCCAATCAGCGGTATGGTTATTACATTGAGTGAAATTGCATTCCCTGTAACTAACGTAAATGTTGATGTAACATCTGAAGGCGCTTTAGTAACTTGGGAAGCACCGGCACAAGGTGAATTGAAACAATACATCCTTGACGATGGTACACCTGAAAATGGTTATGCAGCTAATCCTAACTTCGATCCATCACTGGGTAATTTATTTATTACTTCTGATATGGGTATGATTACAGCTGTAGATGTTTATGGCCAGAAAAACACTGCTGCCGATGGTACACGTGCTGTTAAAGCTATGATTTACGATGCTGACTATGTACTTCTTGGTGAAAGTGCAGAATTCGTTGTTCCTGCTGATGACTGGACAACTGTAGAATTACCATACGTACCTTATAGCGGTGATTTCTATGTAATGATTTACTTCACTAGTACATCTTCATATTCAAATTATGTTGGATTGGATCAAGATGGTGAATTTGCTTCACAAGGCTGTTACGTTAGACAGTCGGATGGCACATGGTCAGTTCTTACATCTCCTGGTGTATTCCTGATCAGACCTACAGCAGTTGTAACAGGATATTCTACAAGAAGTGTAAAAGCTCCTGTTAAGACTCCTCCAACACGCTCATTGATCAATAATGTTACAATCCAATCTGCATTTGCAGCTCCGATGGCATCAGCTCCAGTAGCAGCAGGCAGAACTGTTGAACCAAAAGTAGTTACACTTGCTACAGGTGCATTGTATTACAATGTATATCGCGGTCTTACTTCTGAACCAACTTCAACATGGACTAAATTGAATGCTGATAACATCACTGAACTTTCATATCTTGATGCTACATTGACTGATGCAGCTCCGGGTATGTACAAATATGGTGTTGAAGCAGTTTATACTGGTGGTAACGCATCAAGCTTCAGTGGTTCTGATGAAATTCCATATGCATTAACTTATACTATAACTATCGGTGAAGCTGAAGGTGGTAGTGCAACAGGTGCTGGAACATATGCTCATGGTGAAAGCGTTGAATTAACAGCAACAGCTGATCAATTCTACTATTTCAGCTCTTGGAGTGACGGTGTGAAAGTAAACCCACGCACAATCATTGTAACAGAAGATGCTACTTATACTCCTGTATTTGCTAAATATGTTACTCCTCAGGAAGTTGCATTTGATGTAACAGGAAGCGAATGTTTAGTAACATGGAATATGGGTGAAGCTGGCGAAGTTGCTGACGACTTTGAAGATCACGTAGCATTTGCTGTAAATTCAGCAGGTGAAACTGGATGGTCATACATTGACGGTGATGGCAGTGCGACTTATACATTCACTGGAATTGCATTTGACCATGCAACAGAAGCAATGGCATACATCGTATTTAATCCATCACAGACTGCACCGGTTCTTACTCCGGAAGATACTCCAGCTATTCAGCCATACAGCGGTAATCAGTACTTAGCTTGCTTTGCTGCAACTGTTGCTCCTAACAATGACTGGATCATCTCTCCTGAATTAGGATTCAACCAAGACTTCACATTAAGCTTCTATGCTAAGACTTATATGTCAGATTATGGTTTGGAACGTATGAAAGTACTTTACTCGACTACAGGTAAAGAAATGTCAGACTTTACAAACTATCTTGCTGGTTCTGCAACAGCTTATGTTGAAGTTCCTGTAGCTGACTGGACTAACTATACTTACACTGTTCCTGCTGATGCTAAATACGTTGCTATCCAGTGCGTATCTAACGATGCATTCGTATTCATGCTTGACGATATTTATATTGGTACAGGTGTAGCAGCAAGAGCTTCAGGCGCAAGCAGCTTCAATGTACATTTAGATGGTGCTCTTCATGGTAATACATACAACAATGAATATCTGATTAGCAATCTTACTACTGGAACTCACGAAGGTGGTGTACAGGCAGTATATGCTGATGGCGAATCTGAAATCGTTAAAGGTACATTCGTAGTTGAAAACGGAACTGGTATTGAAGGCTTCACTACTGAAACATTAAGAGTATTCACTGAAGATATGACAATCGTTATCAAAAACACTGGTGATGATGCAGCAGTAGGTGTATATGACACTAATGGTCGCGGTATCGCTAAGAAACAAGCATCTACAGGCGCTGAAATCCGCATCCCTGTAGCAGCATCTGGCGTATACTTAGTAACAGTAGGTGACACTAAAGTAAAAGTAATGGTAAAATAAAGATCAATCTTTAGACTATAATAGAAGAGGCTGCCAAAAGGCAGCCTCTTTTTGCTTTATATACTATAAAAGAGTTAGAAGGAAAGAAAATGATTAGGATTTAGAAGATAAACATGCAATATGCAGATTAGAATAGCGGTTAAATACGCTGTCACAAACAGTTAGCAATGAGTTATTATTTATTAACTAAATAATTTTTAGTAAGCTGTAAAGCCACTTTATTGACTTGATGCAGGTCAATAATATAGAAAATATTACGCTTCATGTGTCAATCTGATATTAACAATAGCTTTTTGAAAGGTTTTAAAAGAGTTAACGGTATCATATAGTCAGTTATTTGTTCTTGAAACTTGCTTTATTCCAATATTTCACCTTATATTTGCAGTGTAATTAAGATGAAACAAAACATTTTGATAATAACAATCTAATAATACCTAAGACAATGAAAACAATTTTTTCTTTTAAAACAATCCTTGCAGCAATTGCAATCATTATGAGTGTATCTTTCGTTTCTGCTCGTGGTTTTGATGGCAACCTCATTCACAATGTAGAAGAAGTGAATGGCTTAATGGTTGGTCAGACTATTTACAAGAAAGATGGCAACACATTGACAAACTACCAGAAACAATCTTATAAATACGACGATCAGCAACGTATGATCGAAAGCGAAAGCATGAAATGGGACGCTGGCAAAAAACAGTGGGCAAATGATCTTCGCGTGACTTATACATATAGCGGTAAAACCGTAACTACTAATTACTACAAATGGAATGCTAAGAAAAAAGTATTCGTACTGGCACCTGATATGACAGTTACCATGGATGCTATGTAATTAGTACAAGACACAAAAAAAATTGAATAGTTGATAGAAAGATGGTGTTATGCTTTACGGAGCATGGCACCATTTTTTGTTATTAATAGTAAAATGTTCTTTTTTTTGAAAGTTTAGCATCAAACCTATGGAAACATTATTGCATTATTGACCGTTTTATAGCAAATAAGCGCAGGATTGATTATCTTTGCGCCCATTATAAAAAGATCTTTAAGGTTAGACCAGAAGCTAATGAGTTCATTAAACTTCACCAACATTTTGACAAAAGCGGTAGATGAGCTTTCTGAGAGCGAATCGTACAAGGAGCTGTTCCACCAACATCGAGATGGTGAGCCTCTTCCATCTGCCCGCATTTTACATGAAATCATTCATCTGGCCCGCGCCATTCTCTTCCCCGGTTATTACGGAAACTCCACACTAAATAGTCTTACCATTAATTACCATATCGGTGTTAATGTCGAAACGCTGTACAATCTGCTCACCGACCAGATTTTGGCCGGGCTTTGCTTCAGCAGCAAAGAAGAGTGTGAATGTGAAACCGAATCTAAAAGAGAAGAAGCCTCAAGGCTGGCTGCCGCATTTATAGAATGCCTGCCTCAGTTGCGGCGAATTCTGGCAACCGATGTAGAGGCTGCCTATAACGGTGATCCTGCCGCACAGAGCTTCGGAGAGGTGATTTTCTGCTATCCTGCCATCAAAGCCATCAGCAATTACCGCATTGCACACGAACTTTTGAAACTCGGCGTACCGCTTATTCCGCGTATCATTACCGAAATGGCACATAGCGAGACCGGAATTGATATTCATCCCGGAGCGCAAATAGGCAGTTATTTCACTATTGACCATGGTACAGGCGTAGTAATAGGCGCTACAAGCATCATTGGAAATCATGTAAAACTCTACCAGGGAGTTACGCTGGGTGCCAAAAGTTTCCCATTGGATGAAGAGGGCAAACCTATCAAAGGTATACCACGCCATCCGATACTAAAAGATCAAGTCATTGTTTATTCGAATGCCACTATTCTGGGACGTATCACTATTGGTGAAGGTGCAACCGTAGGAGGAAACATCTGGGTAACCGAAGACGTGCCTGCGGGGGTACGCATTGTACAGCCCAAAGCAAAGAAATAAATATAATATTGCCTTGCAATGATTTTGTGAAAGAGCATTGCTGAGGAATTAAAATATAACTATCCATTAACTAAAAACAGCCGACCAGTGATTTTTTTCAATATCGTCATTGGCCGCATTATTCGTTATGACTGAACAATTTGAGATGATAGCCAAAACCTTTCAGGGATTAGAAACCGTATTGGCAGAAGAGTTGATGACACTTGGCGCGAACGATATCCAGATCGGACGCCGCATGGTATCTTTCAGCGGAGACAAAGCAATGATGTACAAAGCCAATTTCTGTCTGCGTACTGCTATCCGCATTCTGAAACCCATCAAAAGCTTCAAAGCAAAAAACGCCGATGAGGTATACGAGCAGGTGAAAAGCTTCCCATGGGAAGAGATTTTGGATGCAAAAAAGACTTTTGCAGTAGATGCTGTGGTGTTCAGCGACGAATTCAGACATTCTAAATTCGTATCTTACAAGGTAAAAGATGCGATTGTGGATTATTTCCGCGAAAAGACAGGTGAACGTCCATCGGTTCGTATCAATAAACCTGATGTACTGATTCACATTCATATTGCACAGAGCGACTGTACGCTGGCTCTCGATTCATCTGGCGAATCATTGCACCGCCGTGGTTATCGTCAGGAAGCTGTAGAAGCTCCGCTAAACGAAGTATTGGCTGCCGGTATGATTCTGATGACAGGCTGGAAAGGCGAATGTGATCTTATTGATCCTATGTGTGGTTCGGGTACAATTCCGGTAGAGGCAGCGCTGATTGCACGCAATATTGCACCGGGTGTATTCCGTAAAGAATTCGCCTTCGAGAAATGGAATGATTTCGATCAGGAAATGTTCGACGATATCTACAATGACGATAGTCAGGAACGTGAATTCGATCATAAGATTTATGGTTTCGATAATAGCCCGAAAGCCAACGAAATTGCCATGCATAACGTAAAAGCTGCAGGCGTTTCTAAAGATACTATTCTGAGAGTTCAGCCAATTCAGCAGTTTACCAAACCTGCAGAGAAAGCAATTATGGTAACCAATCCACCTTATGGAGAACGTATTTCTACAAATGACTTATTGGGACTGTATAAAATCATCGGCACCAAACTGAAACATGAATTTACCGGTAACGATGCCTGGATACTTTCTTACCGCGAAGAGTGTTTTGAACAGATCGGTCTGAAACCAAGCGAAAAGATTGAATTATTCAATGGTGCCCTTGAATGTCAGTTCCGCAAATATGAACTGTTCGATGGCCGCTATAAAGATTTCAAGACTGAACTGGCAACTGATGCACAGGATGAAGCGAATATTGAGGCCAAAGAAGGTGATGGCGAAGAAAAAAGAACTTTTGAACAACGCCGTGAATCACGTGGACGCTCATTTGGTGATGACAGACGTGGCGGTGACCGCAGACCACCCCGCGATGGTGAGAGAAGAAGCTTTGGTGATCGCAGAGAAGGTGGCGAAAGAAAAAGTTTCGGTGATCGCAAACCTGATGGTGAAAGAAGAAGCTACGGAGACAGAAAAGAAGGTGGAGAAAGAAGAAGTTTTGGTGACCGTAAACCGGATGGAGAACGCAGATCTTTCGGCGATCGCAAAGAAGGCGGTGAACGCAGAAGTTTCGGTGACAGAAAAGAAAGCAGAGAAAGAAGAAGTTTTGGTGACCGCAAACCTGACGGAGAAAGAAGAAG